>CAZFWL010000660.1:0-2737 GCA_964522775.1 uncultured Halomicronema sp. | reverse complement strand
ACATGTCAAAGCCGCCTAAAATTAGGGGCGTCATCACCGTTAAACTCCCCTTTTGCCCATGTCAAAGCTGGCCGCTGCAACAGTTGTAATCACGGGCGCTGCGGGTGGTTTTGGTCAAGAGCTCACCCAGCAATTGTTAGCCAAAGGCAGTCACCTGATTTTGACGGATCATCCAAAATCTAAGTTGTCGGAGCGGATCGAGGCGATCGCCCCGACGCTGGCGAAGCAGCCCGGCAAAGTGCTGGCGACTTTAGACATTGACCTTGCTGATGCCGCTGGCTGCGATCAGCTTTACGCCGAAATTAAACAGCGAGATTTCGTGCCAGACATTCTGATTAACAACGCTGGTTTGGCCCTGGTGGGCAACATGGTCGATATCCCGACAGATCGCTGGACCACGATGATGCAGGTGAATTTGTTGACGCCGATGCAGCTTAGCAGCCGCTTTGCCGCCGATATGAGGGCCAGACGGCAGGGCCATATTGTCAACATTTCTTCGCTGGCGGGCTGGATTGCCCCCCCCAGCCTCACCGCCTACGCCGCGAGCAAATATGGCCTGCGCGGCTTCAGCGAGGGGTTGCGCTATGAGTTGGCGACTTACGACGTCAAGGTGACGACGGTATATCCCTTCTTTAGCCGCACGCCATTGCTGCAGTCGCCGCGCTTTGGGACGCTGGCAGAATCGGATCAGGCCTTGCCCGCTGTCCTGACGACAGATCCGAAAAAGATCATGGCGAAAACGATTCGGGCGATCGAGCGCAATCAGGACGAGGTCTTTCCTGACCAAGTTGCATGGCTGGGGCAAGGACTCAAGCGCTATTTCCCCTTTGCCTTAAATTGGTTAGGGCAGATCAAGGTTTAACCCTGGTCGTCTCGCCGTGATCTCCAAATTATTGACCGCAACTTCTGCTCCCGCAGCGCTAGCGCGATCGCTTTCCCCCCTTCCAGCCATTCTGAATGCTTATGCCAGACACGCAGCAAAAACACCTCATCATTGGCGCGGGCTTTGTCGGCCTTGGCATCGCTCAATCCCTCAAAGCCGCTGGCATTCCCTATGACCAGGTCGATGCCAGTGATGACATCGGCGGCAATTGGTATCACGGCGTTTACTCCACAGCGCACATCATCTCGTCGAAGCAGGTGACGCAGTTCACCCAGTTCCCCATGCCAGCAAGCTATCCGTCGTTTCCCAGTGCGCAGCAAATGCTGGCGTATTTACAGCAATTTGCGGATCACTTTCAGCTGCGTGATCGCATTCAGCTCCGACGCAAAGTGACTTTGGTGCGCCCCATCGCCGATAACCAATGGGAAGTCACCTTCGAGCAGGGGGAAACGCAGATTTATAAAGGGGTGATCTTATGCAACGGCCACCACTGGTGTAAGCGGATGCCCGACTTTGAGGGCACTTTTGAGGGCCCGATTTGGCATTCCAAAGACTATCGCCACCCCGACCAACTGCGCGGTCAGCGAGTGCTGGTCATTGGCGGCGGCAACTCGGCCTGTGACATTGCTGCTGAAGCCGCCCGGGTGGGAGCTAAGTCCATTCTCAGTCTGCGGGAATCGGTCTGGTTTATTCCCAAAAGCTTTGCTGGAGTGCCCGTTGCCAATTTCGCCAAGCCCTGGACGCCGGAATGGTTGCAACGGCTGTTGGTTTACCTCATTATTCGAGTTACTTTTGGCCCCCACGCTCGTTACGGTCTGCCGAAACCGAATCACCGCATTTTGGACAAGCATCCGACGCTCAACAATGAGGTGCCGTACTACCTGCAGCATGGGCGCATTACGGCGAAACCAGCGGTGCAACGCCTCGACCAGCAGCAAGTCCACTTTGTTGATGGCACGGTGGAAACCGTCGATACGATTATCTGCGCCACGGGCTACCAGGTGGCCTATCCGTTCTTGCCGCCGGAGCTGCAGCGGGTGCAAGGGGCGATCGTGCAGTGCTACGGCGGCGCGTTCCTGGCAGACTACAAAGGGCTGTATTTTCTCGGTTGGGGACAAGCGCGAGGGGGAGTGGGCTCACTAATGTCGGCCTATGGCCCCATCTTTGCGCAGCTGTTGCAATTGCAAGATCAGTTAGAGATTCCCCTTGGGCGAGTGTTTCAGGAGTTGGGGGTGGCGCTGCCCAAAACCCACTTATCCGACCCGCAAGCCATTTTTAACCAGTTGCGCCTGTTGCGTTGGGCCTTTCCGTGGTTTCAGCGTCGGGCGCGGCAAATTGATCAAAAATATCGGCCGTTTGCCAACCGCCTGCTGCAAGCTGAACCTGAGGCCCAAGAACTTTCGGTCTTTTGAAGGCTGTGAGTCGCCTCACAACCCAGTATTTAAGGTGTCGAGCTCAGGAATTGCTAAGGGGCGGTGAATCCTTCTGGCAGGGTGGCCCCGTCTAGGGTGGCTCCGTCCAGCAGGGCTTCTTCAATATTGGTGTTGGCGAGGTTGGCGCCGGTGAGGTTGGCGTCGGTGAAGTCAGTGCCGGACAGGTTGGCGCCTCGCAGGTACGCTCCGCTCAAATCAGCGCCGGTGAGGTTGGCATCGGTGAGGTTAGCGGTCGTCAGCGCCGCTTGAGATAAATTCGCGTTCGACAAATCGGCATTTTGCAGATCCACGCTGTCCATCAGGGCATTGCTGAGGTCGGTTCCGGTCAGCTTGGCGTTGCTGAGGTTAGAGCGGTTGAACTTGGCTTCTTTCAGGCTTTGGCCCGCCAAATCGGCTCCCAGTAGGTCGCAGTCCAGGCATT
>CAZFWL010000659.1:0-2741 GCA_964522775.1 uncultured Halomicronema sp. | reverse complement strand
CATTCAGGATGTCTTTTGGATTGCCGATTTTCGCGCGCCCAAAATTCTGTACGTTAGCCCTGCATACCAGGCAATCTGGGGACGATCTCCAGACGACATTTATCAAAACTACGAGCTTTGGACCGAAACGATCCACCCGGATGATCGAGATCGCGTGATGACGGCAACCGCTCAATCCCTTGAGCAAGACGTCGTCGAGCTGGAGTATCGAATCGTGCGGCCTGATGGTGGTATTAGATGGATCCGCGATCGCGGGTTTGTCGTGCGGGGGACAAATGGCGAGGTTGAACAGACCGTCGGTGTGGCTCAGGATATTACCGAACGCAAGCAAGCGGCGATCGCCCTAGAAGAAAATGAAGCGCGCCTCCAGGGATTTGTCGAGTCCAATGTGGTGGGTATTCTTTACGGCAATATCCACGGCAGCGTTGTGGAAGCTAATGACGAACTGCTGCGCATCGTGGGGTACACCCGCGAGGATCTCGTCGCCGGGCGACTGAACTGGATTGACATGACCCCGCCCGAATATCTGCCCCTGGATGAACGCAAATGTGCCGAAGCCAAGCTCAACGGCGCTTGTACACCGTTTGAAAAAGAATACATTCGCAAAGATGGCAAGCGAGTCCCCATCCTCATCGGCTTTAGCCTGTTGGGAGAACGCCGCGAAGAATCCGTCTGCTTTGTCCTCGACCGAACAGCGCGTAAGAAAGCGGAACGAGCCTACCGCCGCAGCGAAGACCGCTTACGCATGGCGATGGGCTCAGCTCAGCTCGGGACGTTTGATTGGAATTTGGTCACAGACACGTTGGTCTGGGATGACCGCTGTAAGGCGATTTTTGGTCTGACGCCCCAAGCCCCCATCACTATTGATACCTTTTTTACCGCCCTGCATCGTGACGACCACGAACGGCTACAGCACGAGATCGAACAGTCCTTAGATCCGGCTGGTGATGGTGTCTTTAATACTGAATATCGTGTTATTGGCATCGAAGACCGGGTCGAGCGCTGGGTTCTGGCCAAAGGTCAGGTGTACTTCACCCCAGAGCGGACTCCCAAACGCTTTATTGGCACCGTGCTCGACATTACCGATCGCAAACAAACCGAAACGGCTTTGAGAGAGAGTCAAGAGCGGCTACAGCTGGCAATGGAAGGCTCCGGCAGTGGGTTTTGGGATTGGAATATTGTCACCAACGAAGATTATCTCAGCGCTGAGTGGTTGCAGATGCTGGGGTTTGATGCCGGTGAATTGCCCGCCGAATATAGCTCTTGGGAAAAGTTGATTCATCCCGATGATAAGCCGATGGTGATGGAGCGCTTACATGCCCATCTGCAAGACGAAACCACTCCATATGAGTTTGAGTATCGGCTGATGACGAAGTCAGGCGACTGGAAATGGATTGTCAATTATGGTCGGGTGGTGGCCCGTGATGAAGCCGGAAAGCCGCTGCGGATGGCGGGTATTCATTTAGACATTAGCGATCGCCGACAGGCGGAAGAACAGCTACGACTGAGTGAGGCTCGCTACCGGACTCTAGCTAACGCGGTATCGCAACTGATGTGGATCAGTCGGGCCGATGGGCAGGTGGAATTTTTTAACCAGCAATGGCATGCCTACACTGGCTTGCAAACGATTGATTTGGCAGATGCCTCTTGGCCCGAAGTCATTCATCCAGACGACATCACCGCCATTGTGGAAGCCCGGACAGAGGCCATTACTCGGCAAGAAGCCTATGAAGTCGAAGCCCGTGTCAAACGCTATGACCAGGTTTATCGATGGCATCTGGCCCGGGTAATGCCCCTGCTGGATGATACCGGGCAGGTAATGAACTGGTTTGGCACGGCGACGGATATTCACGATCGCAAGCTAGCCGCAGTTGAGCGCGAACAACTCCTAGCGCAAGAGCAGACTGCCCGCGCCGCTGCTGAACGGGCCAACCGCATGAAGGATGAATTTTTGGCGATTTTGTCCCACGAGTTGCGATCGCCTCTAAATCCCATTTTGGGTTGGTCCCAGCTTCTACAAACGAAAGAATTTGAGCGCTCCAAAACCCTGCAAGCCTTATCCACCATTGAGCGCAACGCCAAGCTGCAAACTCAGCTGATTGACGACTTGCTGGATGTCGCCAAAATTCTCCGGGGCAAACTCAAGCTCGATCATGCCGCGGTTGACCCTGTACTCATGATCAACGCCGCGATCGAAACCGTACAAGCTGCCGCAATTCCCAAATCCGTCCGCACCGAATCCCATTTGCCATCAGGGCCAACCGTTTGGGGCGATGAGGGACGATTGCAGCAAATTATCTGGAATCTGCTGTCCAATGCGATTAAGTTCACCCCAGAGACCGGACGTGTGACGATTTCATTGACCTATACCGAAGCGCTGGCTCATATCGCCGTTACCGATACCGGCAAGGGTATTCAGGCTGACTTTTTGCCCCACATTTTTGAATCCTTCCGTCAAGAAGATGCTTCCATCACGCGAGATCATGGGGGGCTTGGTTTAGGGCTAGCGATCGCCCGCCACCTGACCGAAGCCCACGGTGGCACGATTGCGGCGACAAGTCCGGGGTTAGGACAAGGGGCAACTTTTACCGTGACGTTGCCGTTAATGGTTCGCTCCGGGGACACGACCCACCATCACAGCCTCATCTCCGATGCCCCCAGCTTGACCGGGATGCGGATTTTGGCCGTAGATGACGACGCCGACTGCCGAGAGCTGTTGGCCAGCATGCTGTCTACCTATG
>CAZFWL010000658.1:0-2743 GCA_964522775.1 uncultured Halomicronema sp. | reverse complement strand
GGTCACTTTTGAGGAGAGGAAGAGCATGTCAGGACTGAAGCTAGTCGGATGGCGATCGCTACTGTCGCCATTGGCATTGCTGCTACCAGCGATCGCGGCTCTGCCTAGCGCCGCTAGTCCCGAACCGGCTGAATTACTGCCGTCCAATACGGCTTACACCATCCTGCTTAGCATGCAGCAAGAGACTTGGAATCAGCTCAATCAATACGACCTATTTCAACAGCTAGAAGCTCAAGGAGTAGGTGCTCCCAGCCCCGGAGCGCTGCCACTGATTCCTGAGTTAGCCTATGAATCTTCCGTTGCGCCGTGGGTCGGAGAGCATGTGGCTATGGCGCTCTTACCGCTAGATACCTCGACGGACGCTGGGTTTGATGAAAATGAGGTCATGATTGCCCCGATCTCTGACCCTGCCGCCTTTGCCACCCTCTTTGATGACGATTTGCCAGGGGCGATCGCCGAGCTAAAGCAGCGTGACCCAGAGCTGCAGACCGCTGGGGACGTCGAAATTTATTATTGGCCAGCGCTGTATTCATCCGCGCCCGAAGCTATGCCGCCGACCCCATTCCCGGAAGAGGCCCCCGCCGAAGAGTCGTCTTCGCCGCTCAATTTACCGGTATCGCCCTTGCCCACGGCTGAAACCAATCTATCTAAAGCATTCCTCAAAGCCTTGCCAGCAGAGGTCGATAGCCCTGAACCAGAGACATCTACTGAATTAGAGACATTTTTCGAACAAATTCCTGTCGAGCCTGGGCTCGCGATCGCCCGCTTTCCTGAATTTTTAGTCGCAGCACGAACGCCAGAAGCCATTCAGGCTTGGCTGGCGCAGCGCCCCGACGATGTGAAGAATTCCTTGGCACAGAATGAGGCGTTTTTGCGCACCGTCAGCCATCCTCAATATGAGGTGGCCTTGGGCGCGCTCCATGGCGATATTGCCGAAATGGTCAATTATTCTGCAGTCGATCTCGTGCTACCCGATCTCCCTATCGACGTGCCCTTCCCGGCTGATTTGTGGCCGACCGAATTGCCTGACCTAGCCGCAGCCCAAGTCGCAGGCCATGTCGAAGCCTTAGTTTATCCCCAAGCACGGGGCCTACGGGTGCAAGCTCGAGGATATTACAGTGACGCCTTGCTAGCAGCGGTGAGTGAAACCACTCAACCGGCCCCAGCTGACGTGCTGAATCACATTCCCGACGATAGCTACGGCATGCTTAGCGGCCATAATTTGGCAGACTTTTGGCAAGCTGTGGTCACAACGCTGAATGCAAATGAAACGACGCAGCCCTATTTGGAACAAGCAAGTGGCTTCTTCACTGCCTTGACCGGATTAGACCTGAACGAAGATGTTTTTGGCTGGATGGATCGAGGGTTTGCTGTATTTCTTTATCCCACCAGCAAGACACCCCTGACAGATATCACCCCAGAATTGAGGATTGGTCTGGGGCTTGCCCTCCAAACCAGCGATCGCCCCACTGCCGAAGCGACCTTCGCCACCCTCGATGACTTGATGACTAACTTTGACATCACCGTCGAATCCACCGCCATTGATGGACAAGCCGCCACCAGCTGGGGCGATGCATTGCTAACCCCGAGCCAGCCCGCGAGCTTTTTGGGTCGCACTTGGGTGGAGGACGACACACTATTGCTCACGACCAGCATTGAGGCACTCTCAGATCTCGCGCAGCTTGAGCCCGCACAAGCCATGCCAAACGGTTTTCGCTTTAGTCAGTCCACTCAGGATTTTCCGGCGGCCAATCAGGGCTATCTGTTCATCAATACGGCACCGATTCGGGCTTTAGTTACCAGCATTTTTCCACCGTATCCCGATGCCACAGAATCGCTGGACTTCCGACGCTTGATGGCGACGGTGCAAGCCCTCAGCGGCACCGTCTCTTTTCAAGATGACTACGCCCAAGTGGATGGTCTACTCATGCTGGCTCCGGCTGAGACACCATAATTTTCGAAGCTTTGCACCGCGCGAATGTAAACGCCGCCATTCACAAACTGTAAGGTTTGAAAACACACCAGACACCGTCACCAGACCTTAGGGTTACGCTTAGCAGTGACAACCTTTTTTGGTGCGATGAGAAATGAAAACACAGGCAGCGATCGCGTGGGAAGCCGGTAAACCGCTAGAAATTGAGGAAATCGATTTGGCGGGTCCCAAAGCGGGCGAAGTGTTGGTTCGCATTGTTGCTACCGGGGTTTGTCACACCGACGCTTATACCCTTTCCGGCAAAGACCCGGAAGGTATTTTTCCCGCCATTTTGGGCCATGAAGGCGGCGGCATCGTAGAAGAAGTTGGCGTGGGCGTGACCAGCGTCCAGCCTGGTGACCATGTCATTCCGCTCTATGTGCCAGAGTGCGGCGAATGCAAGTTTTGCAAGTCGGGTAAAACCAATCTGTGCCAGGCAGTACGAGCCACCCAGGGCAAAGGTTTAATGCCCGATAGCACCACCCGCTTTAGTAAAGACAGCACACCGCTGTATCACTACATGGGCACGAGCACCTTTAGCGAATACACCGTCGTGCCCGAAATCGCGCTGGCTAAAATCAACCCAGCGGCCCCGCTCGAAAAAGTATGTCTTTTGGGCTGCGGCATTACTACCGGCATTGGTGCAGTGTTGAACACTGCCAAAGTAGAAGCTGGCGCAACGGTTGTCGTCTTTGGCCTCGGCGGGGTGGGACTCAGCGTGGTGCAGGGAGCTGTAATGGCTAAGGCTAGCCGCATTATCGCGGTTGATAT
>CAZFWL010000657.1:0-2748 GCA_964522775.1 uncultured Halomicronema sp. | reverse complement strand
CGATCTCATGGAGACCTGGGGGCGTGGCATGATCCGCGACTTTTTGCCCGAGCAACACCAAAAGTTCTACGCTCAGTTGTCCTACTTCTTAGTCGGCACCGTGGATAGTGAAGGGAATCCGTGGGCCTCGATTTTGGTGGGTGAACCGGGATTTATTACCGCGACGAACGATCGCACCCTGCACGTTGCCGCCCAACCCCTGTTCGGTGATCCACTGACTGAAACGCTCTCGGTTGGAGCCAGCATTGGCTTCCTCGGCATTGAGCTACAGACTCGCCGTCGTAATCGGGTGAACGGTATCGTCAGCGCGGTGACCGCAGATGGCTTTGATGTGGAGGTTGGGCAAACCTTTGGCAATTGCCCGAAATACATGCAGGCCCGTCAGTTCGACCTGCAAGCATTTGCCCCCACTGAGACGAAGCCTGTGCACAGTCTGACGTCCTTGGGAGAATTGGAGCGGGAAGCGATCGCGGCCGCTGATACACTCTTCATCGCTACCGCCTATCTTGATGAGGCTGCTGGCGTTGCCAAGGGTGTCGATGTTTCCCATCGTGGCGGCAAACCCGGTTTCGTCCGGATTGAGGGCGACACATTAACCGTGCCTGATTTCACTGGCAACTGTCACTTCAACACCTTTGGCAACATCGAAGTAAACCCTCGAGCAGGCCTGCTGTTCATCGATTTTGAAGCGGGTGATTTGCTGTACCTAACGGGCAAGGCCGAAGTCATTTGGGATGGCGAGCCGGAAATCGAGCGCTACGCAGGTGCTGAGCGTTTGTTCAGATTTCATACCGAGCAAGGAATCCGGGTTCAGGGCAGCTTACCGCTGAGTTGGTCACCGGCAGAAGTGTCTCCCTTTCTCAAAGAAACCGGCCCTTGGTGACAGCGCTCGGATACCCAACCTATTTCCGCGGCAATCAGCAGTAAGCTGATCATTCTTCCCGTCAAAAATCAGGATTCATGATGCTTGAACTGACGATAGCGGCGGCGAGCTCGCCGAATCAAGGGCAAACCAGCAAAATAGCTAGCGGTCCCAAAAATTGCCCCCATCACAAGGCTGCCTAGCATGAGCGCTAAACCCACGTCAGCGCCAGTTTCGAGCCAAGCTTTCATCGACTCGGCATCCGTAAACAGGTTGACTACTGGGCGACCCAAAATCCAACTACCGAGTTGGTAATTGAAGGCATAGATCGGCAGGTAAGTAAGCGGATTACTAATCCAAGTGCCCGCTGCTGCCATGAGGGGATTGCCTTTGATGCGAATGGCGATCGCCACCCCCATGATGGTTTGCAGCCCAAATAAAGGAAACATGCCCGCAAAGACGCCAGCTGCCAGGCCCCGCGCCAGCTCTTTGGGGTGTCCGCGCAAACGAATGAATTTCAAATAAAAGTAACGGCTGCGGCGTTTAGTCTGTACCCACAAAGAGCGCGATGAAGTAGACGATGGTGGCAAACGGCCAGGGAAAGACACAGCAGGTTGATCAGGTAGAGGTGTGATGGACACTGTGGGTTTAGACAAATCCAAAGAAAACTTTAACTGCTAACTATCTTAGAAGTTCCCTCAAATGAATGGGAGCAAGCAGCAAAGTTTCATTTTGCCTTCACAGTTTTTGTAGCGGATGAAGCGGTTTCCCAACTTGCGGTCAGTAACATCAGGAATCAAAGCTTGGTCATTGTTGTTAGATCATTGCACCACGCCTAGCGTGATGAAAGACTGACAAGTTGTCAATTCTGAGACAGATCGATAGCATTGACATAAGTTACAAAAGTTAACATCCTCAAGGCGGTGCGTCTTTGAGTTCATTCTCTGAAAATGGATAGCTGTTTATGCCTTACTCCTTAGATACTGCTCGCATTTTGGCGGAGCCTTTGGTTGCATCATTCTTTCAAGCATGTGAGGGTGACTGGCGCTCTAAGCGTCGCTATTACACGCTTAAGAGTGGTGAGGTTCAAGAAGTTGTTAGCTATATCACCATCCGTTTTTTGGCCGCCGGTACGGCAGAGCTCGAAACCCTGCACCAACTACATGAGTTGCCTGAGTGGACACCGCTGATTTGTGGTGCGCAGGTTGCCTGGGAGAGTGACTATATTCACACCAAGCGCAAGCCGGTACGTGGATCAACGCTGTTCGGTGTTAGAGGAACAACGCTATATCGCGATCGCGGGTTTGCCACCGCGAAGCCCGTGACCGCTGATTTCACCTTCCGTGAACCACGCACCATGGTGTTAAAAACCGCTTACGACGGCTCCAGCTTCGAAGAAGAAATCAAGCTAATTGGTGAGTCTACTCGCACACGTCAAACCATCATCTCTCGTGCCGGAGAAGAGATCATGATTGGTCAGTACTTAGAGCAGCGCTGCTGATTTCCTCCAACCTTCTCCTAAATTTGTTTTCTTGACTGCGCGCCCAGCATTTTTCAATGCTGGGCATTTGTTTTTATGTAGGGCACACCACTGAGTTCAACAACTTATCGCCTAGTTAAGCGGCATCAGTAGGCAGCGGCATCAAGCACCTGGCATGGACTGCTCGTGCACCTTGGCAAAAAGCGCCACCAAAGACTAACAGCCTCCCTAGTCAAAGTTGTATGGACACCCAAAACAGGGCTGCGGTTGTTAACAAACGGGCATATTTTCACTGAAATTCATCCGGAATCCGCCAATGCGGAGAGATCAGATTATGAAGATGAGATGAAGTACAGCAATCCGCGAATAGCTCCGGTCAAGTGATGAAGGCTTGGTCAACGACCTG
>CAZFWL010000656.1:0-2749 GCA_964522775.1 uncultured Halomicronema sp. | reverse complement strand
CTGAGCAGCTCTTGGAATGGTTGAACCATTACCTCGAAGCCATGACTGAAGAAATTCAAATTCACCACGGTATCGTCAATAAATTTACGGGAGACGGTCTTTTGGCGGTCTTTGGGGTGCCCATCGCGAGTACGACCCCCGCCGCGATCGCCGCTGATGCCCAGGCGGCAGTGGCCTGTGCGCTTGGGATGGCCAAGCGCTTGCAAACCATCAATCAAGAACGCCAATTGCGCCACCTCCCCCGCTTAGAAATGCGCGTGGGCATCTTCACGGGTCCTGTAGTTGTCGGCAGTCTCGGCGGCCATCACCGAATGGAGTACGGCATCATCGGTGATAGCGTCAATATTGCCTCCCGTTTAGAAAGCGTGGATAAAAGCCGCCAGCCCGAACCCTGCCGCATTTTGATTGGGCAAGACACTCGCGAATACCTGACCGATGGCTTTATCACTGAGGCCTGGGGCAACTTAGTGCTGAAGGGTCGCCATGCTCCTTTGGGAGTCTATCGGGTGGTCGAGCACCGAGCTGTTTCAACATCGTCGCAACCTTCATCAGTGCCCCGCTGAAACCTGCTTTAGCTGATGCCAACAAGGAATGAAGTGATCTGCCAAGACATTGTCGACTTGCCAAAATTCCGCATAGCTATCGCCTGAACAAAAGCGACTGATAAAGACAATCAACAGATCTTGAAAGGGCAATGGTGACTGCTCGGTGAACTGTGGGTCGGTGTAAAGCGTATTGATGACGTTTTGCAGGTGGAGTAAATTGACGGCAATTTCCGCAAACAGACTGTCTTCACTCTCAACTGTGGGCAAGTAGTGGCGACCATATTCCTGCAAAAAGCAAGCGTACATTTGAGCGATCGCCTGCTTTAGATTCACTTCCAAGCGCGGAATTTGATCTGCTCCCACGTCCATGAGTGGAGAGTTGGCCAGCAGTTCAATTTCCAATGGCGAAGCTTCGAGGGGGGAAAGATGAATCTCTAAGAGAGGCTGCAGCACTCGTAAAAACAAGAAGTCTAGGTCAGCCAGGCTCAGATCTAAATTGGCTGGATAGTCGGTAAAGGCTGAGGAACTGGGCAGTTGATGGGTCGCCTGGGGATTCGTAAACGTGAATTTGAACTCGGCAATGTCAGCCACGAGCTCTCCCAGCAGGTGGGTAAACAGGAGTCCCAAGCGTTGGCGTACTTCGCCGTGAAAAAATTGAATGGCTTTGTTTTGATTAAGCGTCACTAACGGCCCCGCAAACTCAAATAGTTCGCGACAGGTCAGAGGACCCGCTGGCGTGTAAGCCGTTTCGTGAGCCCGTAGAGCTTCGCCACAGTCAGCCAGGGCGGTGTAGTCGCTGTTGAACTGGCTGAATAAGAGTTGCCAATAGTGCCCCCAAATGTCGTGAACCAGGAACATTTCGGCGTCTTTTTGCGGCAGCACCCCAACGCTTTTCGACAGGCGCTGAATTACTTGTTCTGGGGTGATGGAAAATGGTGAAGTTGACTGGGCATTATAGCGATCGCTGACTGCTTTTGCCCATGACTCACGAATGTCTGCCGGATGACAGGGACCAAAGGTGGGAAAGCGCTGAAACTTCTGAAAGGTGAATTCTGATAAGCCCTGATGAAGTCGCCGTAGAGCGTTTTCGTGCTCCTTTGGGCACAGGTTTCGCCAACCCGCAAAATCTTCCAGCGCCGGAAAGTCCACACAAAAGTAAAGCTGGGTCGGCGTAAATACGACGTTCAGCTTGTCAGGGTTGACTAAAATGCCCCCAAACAGCTCTTGAAACAAAGAGACAAAGGGCTCGGTCGTGAGGGGTAAGACTGTTTCTAGAGAAAGGCCCACTGTCTGCAATACCGACTCAATGAGCAGATGCTGATGGGCAATTTCAGCATCAACTTGATCCAGGTGGGCGACGATCTCATCCATAACTACATCCGGCAGGGCAAATTGCTGCCCCATCGCAACCACACCTGCGGGGGTGGACCAATGTGCCGGTACGGGATCAGGGTGATAGCGACTAAGCGTGTTTGAGGATAAAGTTCCCCGCCAACCGCTGCCCCCTACGGCAAAATAACGGCTGACTAATAGTGCTGATTCCACAAAGGCTTGTCGGACCGGTAATGGTATTGCTTCTACCTCGCCGGGCGTTTCGTTAATGGGGTGAGCACAGGCTTTCAGCGCCGTTTGAATTTCGCGGATGCGATCGCGCCGCCGCTCAATCAGACTGGGCTCTGCCCCCTCCGCCTGAGAAATGAGAAAGCGTGACAGTGATAGTGCTTCAGCGATTTGCGATCGCTGCATAGCGGTCAATTGCGAACCCATACCACGTTGTTCCTAACGGTCATTAAGAGCTTGATAGCGCAGTATGACAGACAGCCGAGGTAGATTCTACGCAACCACATTGAATCCTTAATCTCAAAGACAGTTTGCCCACCTAACCAACGCGATGGCTCCAAGCACCGCTGTAAGGTGGGCACCATGGGCACAGCTACCCCTATTTTTCGTCTGTCTGTAACGACAGCGCTTTCATGGCGGCTTTTTGGCTGATGGATTGGTACAAATCTCGCAGATGAGCATTTACAATCCGCGCATCATTCACCGGCAGTGGAATGGTGTCCAGCACATCCAGCACCGTCTCGCTGGCCGGAGTGATTACCACTAAAGATGGATCCAGGGGCTCATCATATTGCCAAAACTGGGCAACGTTAATTGGCGTATAGGCCGCACTAGCTGGGGCGCTCTCTGTCTCGGTGGGCTCA
>CAZFWL010000655.1:0-2749 GCA_964522775.1 uncultured Halomicronema sp. | reverse complement strand
TTGAGCGTAACCCTCGGCCTTTTCTGCGCAGCATATTTTGTGTCGAACTCAGGTTTAGTGAGACGTTAATGATTTGTTAAACATAGATTCGTCTGGCCTTAAGCAGCGTTGTTGAACATAGCAACTGAGTATCTAGGGAGGGTGTAGCTTGTCAGCCCCCTTTGATAAGACGACTGGGCAAACTTTGGCCCAGTTTGCCGCTAGCTCCGTGGATATTTCAATATTGTTCCTCAGGTAAATTAGCCGTGTCTGTCAATCCCTCTTTGCTGTCGAGCCCGGCGCAGCGCGCGTCTCAAGATGATTTCGTGGCGGTGTTGGAACAGCTCTATCGGGAACGAACACTGACGCCCCACACGGCCGGTCGGACCATCCCGCTACGCATTCATGAAGTCCTGATCGTGTGTCGTGGGGTAGTGCAGTTATATACCATTCAGCCTGACGGTAGCGAAACGCTATTGGGGTTGGCAGGGCCGTCCATGCCCATTGGGTTGCCGTTCACAATTGTGGATCCGTACTGGGCTAATGCCCTGACTGATGTGGATATTTTGTCGCTGCCGATCGCGGAAGTGGAATCGTCGCCTTTGCTGATGGCAGGCATTTGCCGTCACGTCATGCTGCGATTGCAACAGTCGGAAGCTTGGTTAGCGATCGCGGGCAAGCGGTTAGTCGGCGATCGCCTTAAGCAATTACTGCTGCTGATAGCTCATGAGTTTGGCCAAGTCGAGCCAGTAGGTGTTCGTATCCCAATGCGGTTGACCCATCATCAACTCGCCACCGCCATTGGCACCACTCGCGTCACCGTCACTCGTTTACTGAAAGAGTTCAAAACGGAAGGGTGGCTGCAGACTCAACATCGCCATTTGATTGTGCAGCTTGAGCAGGTGCGCGACTGTGGCTGGAGTCGCATGTACTTATAGCGGCTGCTTACTCTGCGGGGACAGTCGGGCTCTGGGGCGACCATACAAATTTAATGCGTAGGTTACTGGTTTCGGCAGAGTTGCTGACTAAAGCGCCCACTTGAGCGTCGACTTTGATGCCAAATTCCACTTCACAAGTTTCTGGCGGTGTTGGCAGCTTGGCCAGTGTTTCGGCCGTGCGATTAGCGAGGGCTTGAATTGTCCCCATCGCTTGTCCGAGGGCTTGTGCTGACTTGGCGGCTAATTCTTGCGGATGTCGTGAGGTCGCAACGGTCTTGCCCCGCGCATCGTTCATTTCAAACAGCACAATCGATTCTTCAGAAGAGGTGACGGTCTGAATAATGTCGCTGTGCATGACCTCTCCCAATCATGAATCGTTGCGTCTTGATTGTAATTAAAAACGCTCGGGCCATCGGCCTGCAGCAAGAATTGACTGCAATGACCCGCCATCGAGATGATCGATGCCCGTTCTCGTCAGGCACCGAGGATGTTGCCGCCGATCGTGGCTAGCTCCGAACGCTCTGATAGCGATCGCGGCGAATACTATCTAATACCTGCTGAATACCCCCGGCGTCTTCGCCCAGGGAGTGGAGGAGGTGAGCCCCGAGTTCCATTGCGGCTTCAAACTCGGGTTGCACTACTTCCCGAGCGCCGATTTGGGTCAACAGGTCGATTTCACGATCAGTATGGGAGCGCGCAATGATGTCGAGCTGGGGCGATCTTGCTAGGGCCCGTTGTAATAGCAGGCGAGTACTGGCCGGATCTGGCAAGGCGATCGCCATGGCCTTGGCTTGGGGGAGGTGCGTCTTATCGAGTACTTGCTCGGCATCCGCATCTCCATAGATGTAAGGAATCTGACGATGTCGCAAGTTTTGAATGGCGGCTTCACTATTTTCAATTACCAGGACGGTGTAGCCGCGATTGAGCAGAATATTGACCAATACTCGGCCCACGCGTCCGTATCCCGCCACAATCACATGATCAGCTAAAGTCTCAGGGACTGATAGCAGCTGAGGTTCGGCCATTTGCCCCAACCAGCGATCAACCGCCGGAATTTTTTGCAGTGATCGCGTCAACCACGGCGCGCTATTCAGCCAAACGGGCGTCAACACCAGCGTGATGGCAGTGGTCCCTAATAACAACAGGTATTGCTGCTCACTAATCAGTCCCAGCTCCAGCCCCTCCAAAGACAGCACAAACGAAAACTCGCCAATTTGGTTGAGCCCGACACTGACTAACAGCGCTGTCTTAAAGGAATAACCAAAGCGCAAAATAATCGGCAGAATGATGAGCGCTTTGCCCACCATCACCACAGTGACCAACTCCAAAATGATCACCCAGTTGTTTAACAACACCTGCGGGTCAATCAACATGCCGACCGAGGCAAAAAAGAGACAGGCAAACGTATCCCGTAGGGGTAAAACGCGCCCCAGCGCTTGTTCCGAGTAATCCACCTCGGCTACCATGAGCCCGGCCACAAATGCCCCAAGCTCAATCGACAAGCCCAGGCTGGAAGTAATCCAGGCGATGCCAAGACAGAGGGCAATAATGGTGAGCAAAAATAACTCTTGACTCTCGGTAGCGGCCACCGTCCGCATGAGGCTGGGAATGCACCACCGCCCCACCGCGATCGCGCCCCCCATGAACAGCGTGAACTTAAGGACCGCCGCAAACAACACAAACCAAAACCGATTGGGCTGATCGAGCGCTGGTAAAAATGCCAGCATGAGCCCCAAAGCCAAGTCTTGAGCAATGAGCAGCGCCAGCATCAACTGACCATGCAGCGCTACCGTTTCGCCCCGCTCGGTCAAAATTTTCAGCACGACTGCCGT
>CAZFWL010000654.1:0-2759 GCA_964522775.1 uncultured Halomicronema sp. | reverse complement strand
CCCTTTGGAACGCGTTGATGCAGTGTGGGGGTTAGCTCAAGGAAAACCCTGATGCTCTACATTGTTTGCCTGCGCTGCGATCGCAGTGAGCGTTGGAATCGTTACCTCTCTTCTTGTGCTGCCAGCCTCGCGCCCATCGCCCGGTAATTTGTTGGCGAAATGCAAATTTGGTCTCTGCGATCGCGAAAATCTCGCTATGATGCGGGCGTATTGATCGCGCTGTCCGTTGCTAAGCGCTCAATCACCAGGATGAGCCGCACCGATGAACCAGTCGGTGATACTATAGTCTATAGTTTTTTTGAACTACCAGATATATAGAGTTTTTATCAATCTTTTTGGGGAAATTGCGCTATATTTAGCCTACTGAAATCGAGCTGCCCCCAAACATGGTTTCACAGCTTCGCACTCCATTGCCTCATCCGGTTCCTGATCGCCCCACTCGGACAAAAGAACATCCTTGGTTGCATGCGGTGGCAGGTACTGTCCAAGTCTTTACTTCACCGCATCGCACCTTTTTTACTAATGTCATGGTGCAGGCCATGCGAGTTGCTGGACAGGGGCACTCAGTATTGATTAGTCAGTTTCTTAAAGGCGGTATTCGGCAGGGAGTCGAGCGGCCAATGCTGTTCGGTCAGGGCTTAGAGTGGTTGCGGCCAGATATTCAGCGATCGCTTCAGCAAGGGGACGCGACTGTAGAAGAACAGGCTGCGATCACTCAACTCTGGCAACATACTGAAACCGCCGCTATGCAGGGGCGATATGCCCTCGTCGTCTTGGATGAGTTGAGCCTCGCGATTCAGCTCAACTTGATCTCTGAAGCCTCGGTACTCACTTTTTTGCAGCAGCGCCCCTCTCAGGTAGATGTGATTTTGACTGGGCCAGAGATGCCGGAATCGTTGCTAGCGATCGCTGACCAAGTGACCGAGTTTCGTCGCCATTTCATTCCCTAGCGGTTGACAGCAGCACTGCTAGAGTCATCGAGCTATTTTTCAGATCTTCAAGATATTTAAGGATTAATAACATGATTAAAAATGACGCTTGGATTTCCCAAATGGCTGAGGAGGGATTGATCTCGCCGTTCGAGCCCCGCTTGATTCGTCATGTTGATATGGGCGAACTGAATGCGACTCGGCCGGTTATCAGTTACGGGCTATCGTCCTATGGCTACGACATTCGCTTGTCGCCTTCGGAATTTCGGATTTTCCGACATATTCCCGGTACAGTCGTAGACCCCAAAAATTTTAGTCCCGACAACCTTGAGCCGACAGCTCTCAAAACCGACACTAGCGGCAGCTATTTCATCTTGCCTGCGCACTCGTACGGTTTGGGGGTCGCGTTAGAGCGGATCCAGGTGCCCGACAATATCAGTGTGATTTGTATCGGGAAATCAACTTATGCCCGCTGTGGCATCGTTGCTAACTTGACTCCAGCAGAAGCCGGCTGGCGCGGTCATTTAACCTTGGAATTCTCTAACTCTTCCAGCGCTGACTGCCGCATGTATGCCAATGAAGGTGTGGTGCAGTTGCTGTTCTTTGAGGGCGAGCAGTGCGAAGTGAGCTATGAAACCCGTCGCGGCAAGTACCAGGATCAGCCCGAGCAAGTTACTTTGGCTCGCGTGTAGGCATTTGGCCAATGACTCGGATCTGTTTGGCAATAACGAGATAGCTCAACAGATACGAGTTAGCTTACAGTCTGCGCATACCTGTATAGCTTGCCGCCAAAATGATGCGATAGCCGCATACTGCTCCATCGCTTTCCTGGGGTTGCTAAAAGGGAAGACCTCGTTGACGGGCTAAATGCTTAGCTGCTGAAGTTTTTAGTGCTTCTCGTCTGCCACACTTTCAACAGTGATGTCTTGGGTTACGGTCTTTAGTTGTGCTTCGAGTTCTTGCACCGAGGGCAGTTGTTCCTGCAATGCTTTGGGCAAGCTGTGGGTGGAGACCGCGATGGGCGCGTTCAAATTTCGCAGCGCATATTCAGCTGTTGTCTTGCTTTTGCTTTTGCACAAAATCAGGCCAATGGTGGGTTGGTCATCTCCGCGACGGAGCCTGTCATCGATCGCGGCCACATAGAAATTCATCGTTCCGGCAAAGGCGGGCTCAAATTCCCCCATGTGCAGCTCAATCACGACATAGCAGCGCAGTTGGGTATGGTAAAACAGCATGTCGATGGCGTAGTCTCGCCCATCTACGACGAGCGGATACTGACTGCCCATAAAGGCAAAGCCCACTCCCAATTCCAGGAGAAAGTCGCGAATATGGGTGACCAGAGCGGCTTCGAGTTCCCGCTCTTGGGCGTCCTTACCCAGACTCAGAAAATCAAAACTGTAGGGGTCTTTAATGAGCTGCTGGGCCAGGTCAGATTGGGGTGAGGGGAGCGTCTGGGCAAAGTTGTTGACGGCATCATCTCGCTGTTCATAGACACCGGCCTCGATTTGCAGGACGAGGACATTGCGACTCCAGCCATGTTCAATGGTTTGCTGAATGTACCAACGCCGTTCTTCGGGGTTCTTAATTTTCTCCAAAATGATGCAATTGTGACGCCAGGGAATTTGTGCACCAGTTCGGTGCACAAAAGCTTCTTCTGGATAAGCCTCGGCAAAAGCCCGCATATATTTCAGGCTGCGAGCCCCAAACCCCTTGATTTCTGGAAACTCTCGCTTGAGATCAGCCGAGAGTCGATCAATAACTTTGCTGCCCCATCCTTCAGCTTCCTGCCGTTGCAAAATCTCCTGACCCACTGACCAGTACAACATGATC
>CAZFWL010000653.1:0-2779 GCA_964522775.1 uncultured Halomicronema sp. | reverse complement strand
TATTGAGAGATAAGGACTCACCGGGCAAAAAGATTTCTTCTCGTTTTTTCGCCAGGCTCACTACGTTGAGCTCTTGTAAAAGATTTAATTCGCGCAAGACTTCGACGACTGCAGAGAGTTGGCCTTTGCCGCCGTCAATCATGACCAAGTCAGGCCAATCGGAATTGCCAACGCGTTGTTTTTTGGGATCTGCGGCGTAGCGGCGAAACCGGCGACGAATCACTTCGGCCATACTGGCAAAGTCATCGGAGTGACCGACCCGCACGTCAGGATTTTTGATTTTGTAATGGCGGTAGTGCTGCTTGGCAGGCATGCCGTCCACAAAGACCACTTGGGAGGCGACGGCGTCAGACCCTTGGATGTGGGAAATGTCGTACCCTTCAATGCGTTTCGGCTGATCGGGCAGGTCTAGGATTTCGGCTAAATCTTGCATGGCCTGGGCGTTACGATCGGCGACCTTTTGGGTGCGCACCAACTCGTATTGAGCATTGCGTTCAACCATTTCTACGAGCTCGGCCTTGGTCTGACGCTGGGGCACTTCGATCGCCACCTTCCGACTGCGCCGCTCGGTCAAATACTCTGCCAAGATGTCGGCTTCCGGCAACTCATGCTGCACCAAAATTTCCGCAGGAATCTCAATGGGCTCAACCATGGAATAGTGTTCTTCCAACACCCGCTGAAGAATTTCCCCTGGGGTGCCTGCTTGCGCGTCAGCATTAAACCCGAGACGCCCTACCAAGCGACCGGCGCGAATTTGAAATAGCTGAATGCAGGCAAATTGGTCATCGCTGGAAAGGGCGATCGCATCTCGCGACACGGTGTCATCCGGCAGCGCCACTTTTTGGTGAGCCGTCAGCCGCTCCAGCCCCTGTAACTGATCGCGAATCTGCGCGGCCTGCTCAAACCGCAGTTCCTCAGCGGCTTTTTCCATTTGCTGGGTGAGAATGTTTTCCAGCTCATTGGTGCGACCTTGGAAGACCATGGCCACCCGCTGCACCGTCTTGTGATAATCCTCGGAGGAGATGAGTTCTTGGCATACGCCGGGGCAGCGACCAATGTCGTAGTTCAGGCAGGGGCGATCTTTAAATAAGGGTTGGGGCCGCTGGCGCAGAGGAAAGGTGCGCTTGGCAATGCTGAGAGTACGCCGCAGCAGTCCCGCATCCACATAGGGGCCGTAGTAGCGGTCTTTCAGATTTTTGCGGCGCTTGCGGGTGACGAAGATGCGCGGGTAGTCCTCCGACCAGGTGATGCAGAGGTAGGGATATTTTTTGTCGTCCTTCAGGAGCACATTGAAGTGGGGCTGGTGCTGCTTGATCAGATTCGCTTCGAGGGCTAAGGCTTCGGCTTCGGTGTCGGTGACAATGAATTCGATATCGACAATTTGCATCACCATAATGGCGGTGCGCGGCATGTGGCGATGGGTGTCGCGGAAGTACGATCGCACCCGGTTGCGTAAGCGCTTAGATTTGCCGATGTACAGAATCTGATCCCGTGCGTCTTTCATAAAGTAGACACCGGGTTCTAGGGGCAGCTCTTTGAGAATGGTTTCGAGCCGCTCAGGATCTTTGACGAGGGTGGGGCGCTCTTCGGGATACACGGGCAGAGGGGAGGGCGAATGCGTGTGCTAACAGCATAGCGAGAATAGCAAAAACGCTCTGGTAGGGAAATAAGCCTGTTGTGAATTGAGATATCCGCAAGAGCGGAGTGGGGAGTGGATGGGTGGGGGGTGGATGAGTGGGGAGTGGATGGGGGGGCGATCTCGCTTCCAATGCAGCTAGTGGATCTGTGTCTTCTGCGAAGTTAGGGGGCAGAGTGGCAGCGCTCCATGATCAATGCTTAAGCCGACCCCAACATTGCAAGATGTTCGAGTCGATAGCCTTTCCAGAGCTGAAATTACTCTCAAAATTTTGTAGCAAGAGTCATGTAGCAGACCATCATCCTTACTACTGGCATGACTGTTGTGTCAGCTGTGATGTCGGGTGAGTAGCGCTGTGACCAGGGCTTGGGCCGTCGCGAGTCGCTGGGGGTCTTCAGATTGGGCGACCCAAGCGGCCAGCTCATTGAGCGAACCATTGACTAAATGGGAAAAGCCTTCGGCATCTACCACCTCTAGTTCTCCAGCCTGCACCGCAAGTTGAATAGACGCTTGCAGTAAGCCAAACCCGGTCTGGTCAATCTCCACAAGGTCATCGGCGGCTAACACCGCTGGGGCTTCGATAAAGACTAATCGCCGCAGTTCTGCCTGTTGAGCGACTTCTAAAAAGGCCTGACAGCCGATGACTAACTGCTCCCAATTGGACTCCAAGGGCTGTACCTGAGCTTGGATGTGGGCGGTAATTTCGTCATAGGCCTCGGTGATCACTGCCTTAAAGACCCCCAGCTTGTCCCCAAATTGGTGGTACAGTGCGCCCCGCGTAATGCCTAGCTCGCTAATGATGGCTTCCGTACCAGTGGCGGCGTAGCCCTGAGTGGCAAATAGTTGGCGGGCGCGATCGAGGATGGCGCGACGCGTACGGCGGGTTTGCTCGGCTTTGGTCAACTTGGCAGACATAGCGACATCAGATGCATACAGACAGAATGTATCTTGACATCTCAAAAAATGCCAGCTACTTTTAGATACATACAGTTTGTATCTTTCTTGGGCGATGGCCTTGGAGGTTTTATGCTTGCGACTTTGACGACCCGTAAAGCCACGATCGCGGATATTCCTTTTCTTGCTCGCATTGAGTACGAGGCCTCTCTGCCGCCGCTGACTCACTGTTTTTGGGTCGATTTGCTG
>CAZFWL010000652.1:0-2779 GCA_964522775.1 uncultured Halomicronema sp. | reverse complement strand
ATTCTGCTTAACCGTACCTGTTTCGGCAAACTGGACAATGACATTGCTTACTTCCCCAAAGTGAAGTTTGTCGAGCGCTTTCCCGCTTGGGTATTGGCTTCACTCATCCTCTTTTTAGGATTACAGCCCAACTGGCTAGTCCGTTGGAGTGAATCTACTGCCACAAGCTTGGTGGCGACCCTGCCCCCGACGGCTCCCGAATTGCAGGCACCCGCGCTGCCGCTGGTGGCTGAATTGAGCCGGGCCCCACAGGTGCTGGATTAGGGTTACACCTGAACAGTCAGAGACTGCTAAGACTGGCTTACAGCAGTTCTTCGATTCCTTCTGGCACCAGTAAGATACCTTGCTCTTGTAAATCTTGGGGTGATCGCCAAAAAGCCTCAAACTGTCGTTTTCCCTCAGTGATGGTTAAGCTCTCCTGCTCATACAGGCTCTCATCGACAAAGCGACCGCTGTAGACAAAGACAATTTCGTGACCGGGTGCTCCTTCGTAGACGTAGATCGATTCCATGATGCCTAACAGTTCGACATCAGTAATCTCTGCCCCCAGTTCCTCGCGAATTTCGCGGATGGCGGCATCTCGACTATGTTCGCCAAATTCGATCCCGCCCCCAAGCGGCCGCCCAAAGCGGATGCCCTTGACGGTATCGACGCCCTCGTGGAGCAACAGGCGATCGCCATTCCGAAGGACACAGATTGCGAGTGGTCGAATGCGTTTCTTTTTCCCCATGTTCCTGCCCGAAATATGACCGTTCCCATCATCGCTAACAACGGTCACAACCACTCATCCATCTAATCTCCAACAACATCCACCCTCACCATGACGACCACCCTCACCCCAGACAAACCCGACATCATTCCCCCGTCTAATCATCCCCATGCGGATGTGATTCACCGGCTAGAAGCTGGCGGCTCAATGCTGCCCGACACGCCCGAAAACCTGATGCAAATCATCGGCATCTACAAGGCTTACGCCGTACCGATGGATTTTTATTGGCGCGATTTGCTCTACATTGCCGAGCACGTATTCCTTGATCCGCTCCCGGCGTTCAAGTACTTCTTGCCTAAAGAATATTTGGACTTGCACAATCACTATGCGGGCGAAACCGCTGATTTGCGCATCTGGCGTGGCGAGGCCACGGCTCACCCAGAACTCCTAGAGTTCATGGAGAAAGGGGAAATGAAGCGCAAGCTGCCGAAGCTCTTCCATCACCTCTGGCACGATCGCGTCAACATGGAGTTTGCCGAAGCCTGTATGAAGGCAATGCTGTGGCATCAGGACATGGGCGGACGCTACAACGACTTTCTCTACACCGATGAATATAAGGCGAATTGCGATCGCGCCATCAAGGCCTACTTCAAGCGCAATCCGCTGATGCTGGGGCTGCACAAACTGTTCCCGGAAATGTTCTACGAGAAGTGTCGGGAACTGTCCTACTACTCCAACCTGGGTCTGTTTTGGGAAGTCATGGCCCCGGTCTTTTTCGAGATGAGTGACATTTTTGACGAAGGCGGCTTTAAAGGAGTACCTGATGCCATGGACTTCTTGGTGAATGGGATCTTTGCCGTGGCGGGCCGTCCCATCTATCATCACGTCTACATCGGCGACGAATGCTTTGAGCTGATTCCCAAATCTAAGGGCTTTACCTGGCTGTACGAAGCGGCGTTGCCCTATGTGGAGTCGGTGTTCTACCGCACGGCGCCCTTCCGAGGCACGAAATCTTACAATGCCCAGGCCGGACAAGTCCCCGCTGACCAAAACGATTTTCACTACGGCATTCTCTACGCGGATGTTTTCCCGGTAGGCAGTGCGGGCATTCCCCCCACTTTACTGATGCAAGATATGCTGCACTTCTTGCCGCCCTACCTGTTGGACTATTACCAGCAATACTGTCGGGGCGAAGATGACATGCTGATCCAGTTAGGGATTACCTTCCAGCGATCGATGTACAACGTGACCTCGGCAGTGATTCAGGCGCTGCGGACGGCGCTCTTGTATCCGCTGGATGATCCGAACCCTCGCCACCGCCAAGCCAATCGCGAGTTTTTTGAGGCCCAGATGGATCGCTTTCTGCGTCCTGAAGCCCGACTCCGCGATATCCAAAGTCAGGATTATCGCTAGTTGCAGTGGGTGTATCGCTAGCCCCAATACGTTTCTTGGTTTTGTCTGCTTTTGAATCTGTTTAATCACGGTTTTAGGAAGTTTCGATGAGACGAATTTTAGATAAGTTAGATCCTTTATTTGCTGCGAGTGCGATCGCGATCGCGGGCCTGACAGTCATGTCCCAAGTGCCGCACCCGCTGATTCCAGTCAGTCTGCCCGAAATCCACGTCGCCTGGCTAGAAGGGCCACCCCTGGATTTGGAATAGGTGTGAATGGGGCGGTGATGTCCGGCTGCCGCCTGTGGATGGCAGCCTTTCTATTGTTTAAGCAGGAGTTTTCGTTATGCCTACCATCGTCGATATTGCTGTCAATACTGAAGGGTTCTCGACTCTCGTCGCCGCTGTGCAAGCCGCTGGTCTGGTGGAAGTTTTACAAAGTGATGGCCCCTTTACGGTCTTTGCTCCGAATGACGATGCGTTCGCCAAGCTGCCCCCTGGCACTGTGCAAACGTTGGTGCAAAATCCTCCACAGCTAGCGCGGATCCTGACTTTCCATGTTGCCGCGGGCAAACATACTAAAGATGAGCTGATCGCAATGGGGCAGATTGACTCCGTGGAGGGAGCACCGATTCCAATCGATGGCACTGAGGGCTTTGAGGTAAAGAACGCCACGGTG
>CAZFWL010000651.1:0-2786 GCA_964522775.1 uncultured Halomicronema sp. | reverse complement strand
GTTTTTCTAACGCAATGGAACGCTGATGTTGGTTCACGCTGACCGTGGCCTTGAGCAGTTCTGCGTCGTAGCCGTAGTCATCAGCAGTATGCAGTAGCGCCAGCACATCTTTCGGGAAGCAAGAGCCGCCCCAGCCAATGCCCGCTTGCAGGAATTTTTCGCCAATGCGGGAGTCTAAGCCGATGCCCTTAGCTACCTGCACCACGTCAGCGCCGACGCGATCGCAGATGTTTGCGATTTCGTTAATAAAGCTAATCTTGGTTGCCAAGAATGAGTTAGAGGCGTACTTAACCATCTCTGCCGAACTCAGGTCTGTAGTCACGACTGGGACCGGCGGCAGCGAAGCATCTTCAGCAAACTTCCGCTCGACTAGCGGTGCATAGAGCTCCTTCATTTTGGCGAGTGCTTTAGTGCTGGTGCTGCCCAACACAATGCGATCGGGGTTGAACGTATCGTAAACCGCCGAACCCTCGCGCAAGAATTCGGGATTGCTGACCACGTCAAAGTCAGCCTTGATCTCTTCCTCAGCAGGTGCTGGCGCCCCTGCTCCAACCAGAGACTTCTTGCGCTCGGTGACGCCATCCATCACAATCATGCGCACCCAGTCACCGGAACCGATGGGTACGGTCGACTTGTTGACAATGACCTTGTAGCCACCATTCAAATGAGCGCCAATGCCCTTAGCCACCGCCTCGACGTAGCGCGTGTCGCTTTCGCCGGTCGGCAGGGGGGGAGTGCCCACCGCAATAAAGAGCACTTCGCCATGCTTCACACCAGCTTCTAAGTCAGTTGTGAAGTCAAGTCGTCCCGCTTCCATCGACGACTGCATCAGCTCTGATAGACCCGGCTCATAAATCGGCGACTGGCCAGACTGCATTAGTTTGACTTTTTCAGCATTGTTGTCAATACAAATAACTTCGTGGCCAATGTGCGAAAGGCAAACGCCTGTCACTAAGCCAACATAACCAGTTCCAATGACACAAACACGCATAATAATTTTTCCTTTCACATGAGGTGAGTTTACAAACACCCAACAGCCGGAGTGGTGGCGGTTAGGTATAGATTGCCCAGATACGTCCGAGAAATACAGTTCACTTGTCTGAGCAACTTGTTCTCGTGCGGGTAAACATATGATTACGAGCGACAATCACTATCTGATGAACAGTTACAGCGATCGCGCCCCCCTAAGACACGGTGGTTTCCAACGATAAGCGCTGCTCAGCTTGCAGCCGCTGCCGAAAATCTTCAATCATTTTGGTCAGGCCGGTCTCCAGCGGTACCGTTGGTTCCCAACCGAGATGCGTTTGAGCTCGGGTAATATCAGGTTTACGGCGCTTTGGGTCGTCCTGAGGCAAAGGTTCATACTTCAACTCAGCCGCAGGATTTACCATTTGTTGAACGGTTTGCGCTAATTGCAAAATAGTATATTCACCGGGATTACCCAAATTGACGGGGCCGATAAAATCCCCGTTCATCAAGCTAATCAACCCTTCTACCAAATCATCCACAAAGCAAAAGCTGCGGGTCTGTGAGCCATCGCCATACACCGTCAGGGGGATGCCACGCAGCGCTTGTCCAACGAAATTACTCACTACTCGCCCGTCGTTTTCTAACATGCGCGGACCGTAAGTATTGAAAATCCGAGCGACCCGAATATCAACGCCGTTTTGCCGATGGTAGTCAAAGGCAAGGGTTTCAGCGACTCGTTTGCCTTCGTCGTAGCAGCTACGGATGCCAATCGTATTGACGTTGCCCCGGTAGTCTTCGGTTTGGGGATGTACTTCTGGATCGCCGTAAACCTCAGAGGTAGAAGCCAACAAAAAGCGTGCCTTGATGCGCTTAGCGAGGCCCAGCATATTCAATGTGCCCATCACATTCGTTTTGATGGTTTTCACCGGGTTGTACTGATAATGCACGGGCGATGCCGGACAAGCTAGGTGATAAATCTGATCGACTTCGAGCCGAATTGGCTCAGTAATGTCGTGCCGAATGAGCTCGAAATTAGGATTACCAAACCAGTGTTGAATATTACGCTTATGTCCCGTAAAAAAATTGTCTAAGCAAATTACATCATGACCAGCTTGCATCAGGCGATCGACTATATGAGAGCCGATAAATCCAGCACCACCTGTAACTAGAATTCTCATATAAATGCATCAGCGATAATGAACATGAGGCTATGATTCCCGTGTTTTTACAGAAACGCTCATCCCCGGCTAGGCGAGGCGCTGGCTCAAAAAAGAATAACTGCGCCCCTAACTGGGACATCCGCTGCGGTGCTACAACCTAGATGATTTGGCTGAATGGCTTAAGCTTCGGGAGCCGGAATCGAGATGTCTACGTTCGTTACTGTTTGTTCTGGCGACAAAGTACTTAACGGCGGTTGAATTTCGGCCGCATTTCCTACAACTAGAATGACTAAATCGTCAGGCTTAAGGTGCTGTTGGGCAGCAGCTTGAATGGCTTCAGTTGTGGTGTTGGCAACGGCTTCCCGGAACTGAAAAACAAAGTCTTGGGGATAGTTGTAGTACTCGTAGCGCACTAAGCGAGAAAGCGTCTGTTCTGGACTCTGGAAATTGAAGACAAAACTATTGAGCACAGAATCTTGAGCACGCTTAAGCTCATCTTCTGAAACCGGGCCTTCGCGAACCGCGGCGATTTCTTGTTCAACCGACTCAATAAAGGGAACTGTCGCATCCGATCTCGTTTGACCGCCGCCGATAAAGATACCGTCGTAGTCATAACGAGCCGCCCAAAAGGCATAGACAACATAGGCTAAGCCTTGG
>CAZFWL010000650.1:0-2792 GCA_964522775.1 uncultured Halomicronema sp. | reverse complement strand
CATCTGAACGCCTTGGGCGCGGTAAATGTCATTCAGCGCCGCGATCGCGCCGTGGACATAAACCGTCTGGTCGGTAAATTTTGTGAGTTCACTCAGCACCCGCTGAGCTTTGCCAAAGGCATAGCAAAAGAGAATGGAAGGACGATCGCGATCTGACTGCCACCAATCATAAATTTGTCGCGTGGTGTCTGCTCCACTATCCCATTTGTAAATCGGCAGACCAAAAGTTGCTTCAGTGATAAACGTATCGCAGGGAACAACCTCAAAAGGGTCACAGCTTGGGTCAGCACACCGCTTATAGTCGCCTGAGACCACCCAGACTTCACCCTTACATTCCACTCGAATTTGCGCTGACCCTAATACGTGGCCAGCGGAATGAAACGAAACCCAGGTGTCACCATATTTCAGTTTTTCGCCATAGGCCACATTTCGCAGCGCAATATCAGCCCCGAGACGTTTACGCAAAATGCCCTCAGCGCCGGCCATCGCCACGTATTGCTCCGATCCTGATCGCGCATGATCGGCATGGGCATGGGTAATCAACGCCGTCGCCACAGGCCGCCAGGGATCGATGTAAAAATCTCCGGCTTCACAGTACAGTCCCTCGGGACGGACAGTAATTAGAGACATGGGTCAGGGAATAACAGCGATCGCTAAAACATTTACGGGAAGGCACCTAACTTAGAGTTTCGTCTAAGAAGCCGCCTCAACGGGTTCTGGCGTGGCAACCGTAATAAGTGCCAAATCAACCTTGTTTTCGCGCGGTTCAGTCAGTTCAGCCCGAATATCGGGACCAAAGAATTTTTCAATTTTTGTCTGTTTCTCTAGCCACTTGCTGAGAGCAATAAACGGAGAGTCAAACTCCAGCACTAATGCATAAGCGCCATCAATCGACTCTTCGCGCACAGCCACCAGTTCTGGACGCTCTTCATCTGTCGGGGCGAGCCCCAGCCGCTCTAGCACCTCGTCTAGATGCGCTTCTTGCCCATAGCGATAACGGGTCACATCGCTGCGCACCTGATTTTGGGTAGGAGTCGCTTGCTGCTCTCGGAGCGCGAGCACGTCTGGCGTCGTCTCTTGGGAATATTGAGTGGGTTCTAGCTCCGCCGCTCGCAATGCCAAACCACCCAATAAAACAGGAATTCCGTAGAAAAATCCGGCTAGGTTAAGCGTCGCATTCTCTTGAAAATAGGCGACAAACCCAACGATGGTGAGAATACCACCGACCACTAACAACACATTCCCAAGGGAAGTTTTCCGCAACATACTGGTTTTTCTCGGACTTAACTTTATGAATTGTATCGTTCTGCCTTACCAATTTGGGAAGCAGCCTAGGGCACGAAAAGCGAGCGATCGCCGTCAACCATTCACCCAATAAAGGTTTCACAATATTCAGTGGCCACATGATGCCGATGGCCAGCTAACTGAAGTCACCTTTGCTCGAAATCAACCGTGAAGGCAAATCAATGAGATGTCAGAATGAACAGGAGCTTATGACTTAATAATTCTTCATTGATGCTATTGATACTCACGATAGATAGTCACTTGCCACTCTGAGGTCAGTTGCCCACGATGTTGCGCATTTTCACCGATTTTGACGGCCCCATTATGGACGTGTCAGAGCGGTATTACCACGTTTATCAATACTGTCTGAAAGAAGCCAAAGAGCCTCATCAGTCAGTCACTTGCTTATCCAAGCAAGAATTTTGGCAGCTCAAGCGGGCGCAAGTACCAGAGCGACAAATTGGAGCTATTTCAGGCCTGCATGACGATCAAGCCCGACGCTTTGCTTTATTGCGACGAGAGACCGTACACAGTCGCGATTACTTGAAACACGACTGCCCAGTGCCCCATGCGATCGCGGCCCTACAGCATATTCAAACTCTCAACAGTGACTTAGCCGTTGTGACCATGCGCCGACAATATGCTCTGAACTTTGCTTTGGAGAAGTTTGACCTGACACACTTTTTTCCGTCAGCAGTGCGCTATTGCTTGCCGGACGTATATACCAAAACCCATGATGTCGTTGAGAAAACGCGCCTGCTGGAGCAAGCTTTGACCGAATTGCCACCGGCCACTGAGACCTGGATGATTGGTGATACTGAAGCCGATATTGCGGCGGCACGGGCGCATGATTTACCCGTTCTGGCGGTGCTAAGTGGCATTCGCAATCGAGATCGCCTTGCGACTTATGGCCCCGATTTCATTGTGGATAACCTCAAAGATGCAGTGCTGGTCATTGCCCAGCAACTAGAGTCAGAATCTAACCCGCAGCATTAAATCTACCCCTTCATAAGTCGGAGAGGGCATTGCAGTAAAAATTGTTGGTGACGAAAGCAGCGATCACGTGCAGGCGAGCGCTTTCAACTCCAAGTACCAGATAGCTTTTCAGGTCCGCCAGGCGGTAACGCAACCTTTGCAATTCCAGCCAGACTACCCTCGATAGGGTCAAGTCACTGGGCAAGGCTTAGAACTGCTGGAGGAAGCGCAGGTCGCTGCTGTAGAGCCTTCGGATGTCATCAATTTCATGCTGTACCATCGCCAAGCGCTCAACCCCGAGGCCAGCCGCAAAGCCACTGTAGATTTCCGGGTCGTATCCCACGGCCTCTAAAACGTTGGGGTCAATCATGCCGCAGCCCAAAACTTCCAACCATTGACCGTTCCATTCCACGTCGACTTCTGCAGAGGGTTCGGTAAAGGGAAAGTAGCTGGGGCGAAAGCGAATGGGAATATCGCCAAATAGCGCATCAATAAAGGCGCGAATAGTACCACGTAAGTCGGTAAACGTAATA
>CAZFWL010000649.1:0-2795 GCA_964522775.1 uncultured Halomicronema sp. | reverse complement strand
CACATAAGGCGGATCAGGATACACAGCACAAACCTCTACGAAACGGCAGGACAGACACAAAGAAATGTAAAGCTAGCGCCTATTATATCGAGCTGTGGGCACGGCTAGAGGCTCTTTGTTGGTTGAAAACTTGCGGATAACGCAGCCACGGGCGGCAACCAGTCAGCAGCGCGTTCTACTGAAGATTGCAAGATCGCGTTCCACGCGACACCCAGCACTTTCGTAGGGGTGACGTCTTCTTTAACGAGTTCCCAAAGCTTCTGAACTTCCTCTGTATGCAGGCGATCATCTTCAGTCATCGCTAAAATCAGGCGATCGCGAATATAGCGGCCCTCATCAGACATCAAAAACTGTATTCCCAAACTAGCAGTGGGCAAAATGTCGAAATCCTCATCACTGCGGGCAATTTGCAGCAGATTTTCTAGACGTTGCCACTGGAACTTTCCATCTTTGAACAGCACCTCCAACAGTCGTCGGCGCAGGGAGGGCGTCTCACCCTTGAGCAGCCGTCGCGCCACGTAGGGATAGGCAATATCCACAATCTTGAAATCAGGATTCAGGCTCAACGCAACGCCTTCTTGAGTCACCAACGAGCGAATAATCAGGGCGAACTTGGCAGGTACCCTGAAAGGATACTCGTACATCAATTCGGAGAAGCGATCCGTGATGGTTTTGAAGTTAAAGTCACGAACTTTAGCCCCCAATGCCTCCCCCAGCACTGACTCTAAAGCAGGAATAATTGGCTCAATGTCAGTGTCAGGGGTGAGGAATCCAAGTTTGACAAAGTCGCTAGCCAAAGACGCATAGTCTTGATTGATCAGATGCACTACGGCATCAACCAGTGTCTCCTTCGTTTCCTGATTAAGTTGATCCATCATGCCAAAGTCGATGTAAGCCATGCGGCCATCAGTCATGGCGAACAAGTTGCCAGGGTGCGGATCAGCATGAAAAAAGCCGTACTCTAGCAGCTGTTGTAGGCTGGTCGTCACGCCGACTTCGATCAGCGTGTCGGTATCGAGCGATGCCGCTTGAATGCTGCCGATATCAGTTAGCTTGAAGCCCTCAATCCATTCCAGGGTTAAGACTTTAGGACTGCAGTAACGCCAGAAAATGGTCGGCACCTTGACGGTCGGATCGTTTTGAAAGTTAGCGGCAAACAATTCGGCATTGCGCCCTTCATTGAGATAATCAATCTCCTCAAACAGCTTGGTGCCGAATTCATCCACAATTAGGGTAAGGTCATGCCCCAAGTTCAACGGCAGTAACGACCCCAGAATTCGCGCTGCAAAGCGCATGATAAATAAGTCGCACGTCAATACAGGCAGTAAGCGAGGGCGCTGAATTTTGATTGCGACTTCTTCGCCGGTGTACAGACGAGCGCGATACACCTGCGCCAAGCTAGCGGCAGCTACGGGCTCGGGCGAAATACGGCTGTAAATCTCTTCGGGAGAGTAACCCAGCTCATGTTCCAAAATCATCATTGCCAACGGCGTAGAGAATGGTGGCAACTGATCTTGGAGCTTGGTGAGTTCTTCTAGAAAGTCTTTTCGGATGAGGTCAGGACGGGTGGAAAGGGCTTGCCCCACTTTAATAAAAGTTGGCCCTAAGCGCGTCAACAGTTGTCGCAACTGCACGGCACGTTTGGTTAAGTTGCGTTCTTCGCGGTTGAACCAGCGATCGCTCTGCAAGCCTAGTACAAAAGTTCCTAGCCACCAGAGCACTTGCAGCGATCGCCACACCACAATCCAGGGGCGACGACGGTAGTACTTCGCAATCACATCCGCGTCATAAACTTTGGATTGAAATAGCGATGCTTGCATTGCGGAATTCCTTGACACTCTGCGGAATGAGCGCGAAAGCCGTTTAAGCCTAGCCACCAAAGCGATTCGGAAATCATTTAGTTGGTGGTTATCCTCAAGCAAGCGTGCCTTGGGGCACTTACAAACTAGAGATCATGCTTCAACGCTCTTAACAATAGTATAGAAAAATACAGTTAGGCCGACTGGCGGCTTAACACTTGTTAAGTAAAACTACTCAAAAAGATGTATAGAGTCAAGTAAATGAATTCCTGGAGATGCCTTGATTTGCGGCAATGGATGTAAGTCCGAGTGTTCTTCAGTGGGCGAATATGAATAAGCGGCCTCATACCAAAATAATCTTGGCATTGTGCAAGAGCAGCAAGCTCGTGAAGAGCGCTCACAGCGAGCATTTGCCTCTGCCCAAGCCCAAAACACCAACTTGGGTGGACGGGTAAAAGGTATGAATACAGCGGTTTATGGCAGCGCGCTCCAAAGCATCATCAACGATCTGGATCAGGTTGAACCTCGCACAACTGTTTATGACGCTGCACAGCAGCTGAGGCAAGCAGTGCAGTCACGGCTCAAAGAAGTCGCTGCTCAGTCTTAAGAGCAGTTATCGCAGACGAATCTGGGTGAGCGATCGCGGGTTGGCATAGGCTAAATTTGAAACGCTAATAGCATCTTGGGCTAAGGCTGGATGCCTTGCTTCTTTGTCCCAGAGTGGTAAACCGATGAAACATGCCAACGAAGAGACGCTAGATCAGCTTACGCCGCTGTTGGTACAGATTCGCCGTCGCATACCGCCGTTGAAAGAGAAAGGCAGCGGTAAGTTCTATCTCAAATCGACAGCTTTCTTACATTTTCACGATGACCCCGCTGGTTTATTTGCCGATCTCAAGGTGGCGGGCGATTGGCAACGCTATCCGGTGAATGATGACAGTGACTACGAGGTTCTCCTTCATGTGCTCGATCAACAACTTCCGCATTAGTTCTCAG
>CAZFWL010000648.1:0-2804 GCA_964522775.1 uncultured Halomicronema sp. | reverse complement strand
CTGCTGGGGGGGTTTGCAGAAGGCAATGAGTGTTTCGGGGGAGCCGGGCTTGGTGGCCTGAAGTACGTCGCGCTGGCGGGCATCGACGGGCGGGTTCACAGGGTAGCCCAGTTGATGGAATGTGTGGGCAATGAGAGCATTTCCTTTCATGGCCTCACCAACCATTTGGGGCGCGAGAAAGAGGCCCTGGAACAAGAGGCGATTTTGATCCAGGCTGGAGCCGCCACTGCCACCAATGCCAGGAGCCGTGAGGCGGCAAAGGGCCATTTCGACTAAGTCGGTTTTGCCTGCGAGATAACCTCCGGTGGTGGCGATAGTGCCGCCGGGATTTTTGATCAGGGATCCGGCGATTAAATCCGCACCAACGGCGGGGGGTTCCCGATCTTCCACAAATTCTCCGTAGCAGTTATCGACAAAACAAATGGTATTGGGGTTCTGTGATTTGACAATTTGAACAATGCGCTCAATCTCAGTAATGGCGAGGCTGCGACGCCAGCTATAGCCGCACGATCGCTGAATTAAGACCATCCGGGTGCTGGGAGTGACGGATTTCCCTAAGTGATCCCAGTCAACGGAACCGTCCACAGTAAGCGATAATTCACGATAGGTGATCCCAAACTCCTTCAGGGAACCTTGGTGATTACTGCGAAGTCCAATTACTTCTTCTAAAGTGTCATAGGGTGGGCCTGCAACGGCGAGCAGTTCGTCACCGGGGCGTAAAACGCCATATAAAGCGCACGCGATCGCATGTGTTCCGGATACTAATTGCACTCGCACCGCAGCTGCTTCTGCCTGCATGACATCGGCGAAGACCTGATCAAGCGTGTCACGACCCAAGTCGTTATGCCCGTACCCAGACACACTGGCAAAGTGGTGACTGCCTACCCGGTGTTTACTCATCGCGGCAAGCACTCGGCTTAGGTTGGCCTTGACTTGCAGGTCGATTTCCCAAAAGATCTGGGAAAGCTCGACCTGAGAGATGGAAAGGTTGTCTGCGAGGGTCATTGAGAAGTCAGGTTCTACACTGTAGAGTTTATGCTCTCGTGAGCCCGTACATCCCTGTTCAAATGCTGAGATATTACGAATGACCACAGCGATACGAAATTTAGAAAAACCGGCTATTGATTGGCCTACAACTCTCTTTATGGTGGCAATTCACGGGCTAGCTTTGCTGGCCTTTGTTCCAGGTAATACGACCTGGGCTGCCGTTGGGGTGGCGCTGATATTGCACTGGATCACCGGCTGCCTGGGAATCACTTTGGGATGGCACCGACTCATTGCCCATAAGAGTTTTGAAGTGCCGAAATGGCTGGAATACTTTTTCGTGGTTTGTGGTACTTTAGCCTGCCAGCATGGTCCCATTGTCTGGATTGGTCTACACCGTCATCATCACCGCTACTCTGATAAACCGAATGACCATCATGATGCTGGCAAAGGCTTTTGGTGGAGTCACATGGGTTGGTTGCTGAGAGAAGTTCCGGCCAAAGATGAAATCGAGAAGTTTACTCGTGACATTGCCGATGATCCGGTTTACAACTTCTTTGAAAAGTATTTTCTGCTCATGCAGGTGCCTTTAGGAATTGTCCTTTATCTGTTAGGTGGATGGCCATTCGTCATTTGGGGCATTTTTGTCCGCTTGGTGGTGGTTTATCACTGCACCTGGTTTGTGAATAGCGCTACCCACAAGTTTGGTTACCGCACTTATGACACTGATGACACCTCTACCAATTGCTGGTGGGTAGCATTAGTTACGTATGGTGAAGGTTGGCACAATAATCATCACGCTTATCAGCATTCAGCACGTCATGGTCTCCAATGGTGGGAATTTGATATCACCTGGATGCATATCCGATTGTTAGAAACATTGGGACTGGCACGGAAAGTCAAGATCGCTGATTCGTAAGGTTCGGTTTAGTAACTGAAGCTACTATTTTGTTGAAAAGAGGGGCGATCGCCCCTCTTTTTTAATTCAATTTTCTATCACGGCTAATCATGCAACCTGGAAGAGATCTGACAATTTTTTCGAGATGGTCAGTTAGGTACTCCCAAGATATTTAGGGGCCTTTAAATTCCCTAATATGAATAAATAGAGATGCTTCGATATTCAATTGAGCTGACATAAAATTCCTTCCACTCTTTTCTAAGAAGCGTAAATTTTTCGCGTGTGAACATTAAAAATCTCTGTGGCTTTGGTTCGGGATCGATCTGACTCGGATACTACGGTAAGTAGCTGCGTTGGTCTTGCAGATTTAGGGCCGACTTGGCTGATGCTCAAGTGAGGGTCCGCTATGCCCACTGCCGCTGTATCGAAGACTGAAATACTGGCTCAAGCCGAGGGAGTTGCGCCAAAGGATAAGAAGAAAGATAAGGGCGATCTCCGTTTCAAACGCCTTGATGTCACGATGAAGCGCAATCAATTCAAACCCGATGCGCTGATTGAAGTACTCCACGCAGCCCAAGAAGCCTTTGGGTACTTGGATGAGGATGTGCTTGTTCACGTGGCCCATGGGTTGAAACTCCCTCTGAGTCGGGTGTACGGCGTCGCCACGTTTTATCACCTCTTCAGCTTGAAGCCGAATGGTGAACATAACTGTGTTGTCTGTACGGGCACCGCTTGCTATGTGAAAGGGGCTGGCAAGGTGATGGAAGCTCTAAAGGCGGAACTCGGTATCGAAGAGGGCGAAACGACGGCTGACGGAAAGATCTCGCTGATGTCGGCTCGATGTATTGGGGCCTGTGGCATCGCTCCAGCCATTGTCTACGACGGTGAAGTCGCGGGTAAGCAGCAAGCCGAGGATGCGATC
>CAZFWL010000647.1:0-2809 GCA_964522775.1 uncultured Halomicronema sp. | reverse complement strand
GGAAGACAGGGAGTTGAGAGAGGAGTTCATAACGATGCCAAAGAAATTTCGCAAATCACCACGCTGACAGCAGCGGTCAGCGTCAAAACGGTCGGCAGGGCGAGTGTAGAACCACCCGACTTATTGAGAGAGCGGGGTGCCTGTTGGCCATAGCCCCGAAGTCGCATGGCGTTGTAAACCCGCTGGGATTGCTCGTAACTGCGGAGCAGCAGACTGCCAAATAGCGCAGCGAGCCAGTTCCAACGCCGTTGCAAAGTTTGTCGCGAGTGGCCATAGCCCCGCATCGCCATGGCTTGTCGCATGGTCGCCAGTTGATTGGCGATGTCAAACAAGTAGCGATAGGTCAATAAGGTCATGTCGGTAAGCAAGGTCGGAATGCCTAGCGATCGCATCGCTTCCAGCAAGGTCAAGAATGGCGTCGTGCCCAGCAGCACAAAACCGGTGGTCAAAATCGCCACAAAGCGACCCGCAATGAGAGCCGCCATTTGGATTCCTTCCAATCGCAACGAAAAGATCCACCATTGCCAGATCACGGTTTCACCCGAAATCCACGGCAACAATCCCACCATGGCCACAATGAACAGCCCTGGATAAGGCAACCGCCGACACAGATAGGTTAGCGGCAGATTTGACCACAGGTAAAGCCCAATCACCACCCCAAACACCCACGGCAGCAAGGCCAAATGGCGCACGGTGGCAATGGCAAACATGAGGGCCAATAAACTCAGCAGCTTCGGCCGTGCCGCCCAGCGATGAATCGCCGACTGGCCAGGAATATAAACATCGGCGTGGAGACTAACAGCCATAACCTTAACGCTCTAATAATTCGGGTTTGACGCGCAGTAAGAAAAAGGAAAGCAGCACGGCAAACACCCCTTCTAAGAAGATCAGGGGAATGTGCCCCACCATCAGCGCGGTGAGAAAGTTTTGTTCGGTGCTCTGTTCGAGCGTGGAAGGAATGGCGAAAATCACCAACCCAAAAAAGATCAAGGCCGACAGCCCTACCCCCAAAGCTCCGGCAGCGAAACCAAAGATGCCGAGAGACACCTTGGGCGGCAGTGACTTGCCCACATAATGGCGAAGCTGAAACAGCTGCCCCGCCAACAACGCCGGAATGCCCATCATGACCGCATCGACCCCAAGTGTGGTGACGCCACCGTGCCCAAGCAAAATTGCCTGGAGCAACAAGCCAATTAAAATGGCAGGCCAGGCGTACCAACCTAAAACAATACCGAGCAGGCCATTCAACACCAGATGAACGGAAACGGGGGGAACCGGCAAGCTGAGGGATGACCCAACAAAAAACGCGGCAGCCAGCAAAGCAGCTTTAGGCACTTCAACCTGAGGGTCTGACGTTTTCTTGATTTGCTTGAGGGCGACCCAGGTGACGCCCCCCGCGATCGCATATCCAGCGACGCAGACGGAAGCAGGCAAAATACCGTCAGGAATATGCACTATTGCTTACCTCGTCGCCCAAAATACAGTGCCGTGCCAACACAGCCCCAGGTTATCGCCCCCGCCACGATCCCGCGCTGCAACAGACTCAGACCGGCATCATTTGTAAAGGTACTGGCGATCGCCCCTTCAGATTCCACCGGGACAACGGCAATATCGCCGTGCCCCGCCTGCCGCACCGATACTTCCCAATTGCCCGGTGCCGTGGGCACAAACACAAATTTGCCGTCGGCATCGGTGAGTCCGGTGTAAACCGGTGTCTGCGGATCATCGGGCGCATAGACTTGCACCGTGGCCTCCGCCATGGGCTCACCGGTATCGTAACTGGCTTGAATCTCCATGGCCGTGGCGGTACGGGCCTGAATATGCGCCCCGTGGGCTAGGGCCGCCATCGGTAAGCCACCAATGGCCATGGCAACTATCCCCAGTCCTTGAAGGCCCCGACGCAGCGCTGTTTCAACCTCCTTCATTAGCTATCCACCAGCTGGGTTTCCTCGCAGTGGCCTTCGCCGACGTGGCCCAGGCTAGGTAAAATTTCCATGAGGGTTTGGTACTCTTCTGGCGTCAGCTGCGCTTCCAGTGCCGCCATATCTACATCGAGAGTCCCGCCGTCAGCGATCGCCGCCAGCGGATCGAAACCCAGCGCCCCGGTGTTGATGTCGTCGTCTGCAGGAGCCTCGCCATCCCCAAATAGATGGTCAAAGTGGAAGGTGGCCTCTAAATCAGCGGCTTCATCGGCGTTGAGAATGCCTTTGCGCTCGTCGCCCACAAAGTCACCACACACATACTCCAGTTCCGGATCGAGCTTCACGACAAAGTTGATGGTCTCACCCTCTTTGGTCGCTGCCCCTTGCATCCAAATGGTTTGCCCGGCGGCAGGCCCCTCAGCAGCGGGCAGCATTTGCCAGGAAAAAGCGTTGTAGCGACCAACTGGCGCTTCTACCGACTTCACTAAAATCGGTTCGGCGCTGTCGTCTCCCGCCGCCAAATCGACCGTCACGGTCTCGGAAATCACCACAGTTTCAGTCGCTTTAGGAATGCCCCCCGTCTCGGCATCAAACGGCGGATCGCTCTGGTAAGCCGTGATATCAGTCAGGGTGACGTACACATGATCAAAGCTCACTTCCCAGCCGTCTTTGGTAACAAATCCCTGACGGACAAAGTCCTCTCCATTGGCTCGGATGGTCAACTCGCCCACCCCATCGGTGGCAGCAGCGACTGCTTCTTCAGGGGCCGCTTCGGACGTGGACTCAGGGGCTGAAGTGGTTTGGGGGCTACAGGCGAATAGCAGCGTAGGTAGCGTCGCGGCGATCGCGGCCTGCTCAGCCGGCGTGAGTTGCACGTAGCCCAGGTC
>CAZFWL010000646.1:0-2818 GCA_964522775.1 uncultured Halomicronema sp. | reverse complement strand
GACAGACCCTGAGATCGGGACTTGAACTTCCCCTGGTCAGCCCCGAACAGTTCAGCGCTTTCCCCGCCGATGAAACCGTGCAGCCGCCAGTCGCATTGCTCATGGCGGCTCGCGCCCGTGCCGAAGCGATCGCGTTCTCCGATCGAGGCGATCTGCGCAGTGCTCAGGCCGCTCTGAGTGATGCCCGTAGTGGATTTGCCGGCTTATCACCTTCCCCCGCTATGGCCGCCGAGCAAGCGGCGCTGCAAGATCTGGAAACCGACTATGCCGCTGGCCGCTCTGCGAGTGCGCGCAAAAAAGCCGTATCGCAGCGGTTTAGCCTCAGTCGTCGTGGCCAATCGAATCCCCGTCGTTCGATGAAAGACGATTAAACCCGATCGCGGATGGGGCCATTGCCTACACCCGGTTCCGTGGAAAAATGCCACAATCGGAAAAATTCTCTCTGCTGGCGATCGCCCCATGAGCTTCATCCACCTTCCAAAATCTTGGCAGTTACCAACCCGTCACGTGACCCCCGAGGCCGCCTACTGGAACCGCCGCAAAGTGCTCAAAGGTTTAGTCGGCATGGGCATTGGGGCTTCTGCGTTTTCCTTTGCGTCTTGCCAGCGATCGCAGACCACCAATCCGGCGTTGGAGGAAACCTGGGGGCGGCGACTCAACGGCTTCAGTGCTAACCCAGACTTTCGCGATGCAGGGCGGGCGATTACCGAGAAAGCCGATGCCACCAGCTACAACAACTTTTATGAGTTTGGCGGCACCAAGAATGTTTGGGAAGCATCGCAAGCGTTGCCGACTGACCCCTGGACGTTAGAGGTGGGCGGCTTAGTCAAAAATCCCAACAAATATGACCTGGATGATCTCACCCAGCGTTTCCCGTTAGAGGAGCGGGTCTATCGTTTTCGCTGTGTCGAAGCCTGGGCTATGGTGGTGCCCTGGTTGGGCTTCCCGATGAAAGCGTTGATGGATGCGGTAGAGCCGACTAGCGACGCTAAATTTGTGAGCTTCACCTCGTTCTATGACCCCGATGTTACCCCCGGTCCCTCCTGGGGACTAGGGCGCAATCTGCCCTGGCCCTATGTCGAAGCGTTAACCATTGAAGAAATGGCGAACGAACTCGCCTTCTTTGCCGTCGGTTTATATGGCCGCACGTTGCCCAAACAAAATGGTGCCCCGATTCGCATGGTGTTGCCCTGGAAGTATGGATTTAAGGGCGGCAAGTCGATTGTCAAAATTGAGTTCACCAGCGAGCAACCGGCGACCTATTGGAACACGATTTCCCCCAATGAATACGGCTTTGAGGCCAATGTGAACCCAGATGTACCCCATCCCCGCTGGTCACAAAAGACTGAGAAAATCGTTGGCACGAATACCAATCCGTTTGATTGGGAAAAGCAAGACACGATCATCTACAACGGCTATGGCGACTATGTGGCCGACTTGTACGCATAGCGGAGTTTGATGGGCATGGCATCGGAAGTGACGGAGCTGCTGGTCGCGCTACGGGCGTGGCAAAAAGCCGTGCAACAGTTGAAGCATGCAGGCACCACCGCTGCCGAGCGTCAGCAAAGTTTGTGTACCGCTCAGCACCAAGTTCTGGCCCAACTCGCCAAGTCATCGGTGGCAGCGGAAATTGAGGCGCTGATTCAAGCTGCCGATAAAGAGTCTGGGACAACGGATGAATTGCGATCTCTTTTGTGCCAGAATCCTGCGCCGTTTGTAGCGACGGAACTTGGCTCGATTCATCCGATGGGCGTTAGCCACAACACGTTTCAGCAAGTCATTGCCGACTACCTGCGATCGCCGGATGCAGAACACCCTATCCACGACAGTCAGCAAATTCTCAAGATGTTCACTGCGCTGAATGACGCCGTACTCGCGGAACATCAAGCAACCATCGCCTTGAGCCGTAAACCCAAAAAGCGCCGTCGTCGTGATTTGTCCCTCGGTACTCTACAAACCGCGATCGGCGTTGGCTTGGTTGCTGGCAATACCCAAATGGATTCCACCGTAGCCAATTCTTCTTACATTCTGGGCGGCAATGCCCTGCTGACCGCTTTGCAAAATTTTGTGGGGCGCATCGAAGACGTTGTTGATGGGAAGCCCGTGAAATAGTTAAAGCGACTGTGCGGGTGCGATCGCACTGGTATCCAAGACTCTTTGACTCTTTTAAGCGGCAGGCCTTACGGCGATTAGTTCTCTTGCTTCGGTTGGCGCGGATTGGTCACGACGAGTTCAAAAATCCAGCCCGGAATTTCTTTGATTTTTTCAGCCATGCGGCGCAAATCTTCAAACCCATTGAGAGTCAAGCTCTCGCGAGTTCGCACCTCAATAGCAATGACCTTGTCAGCGCCTCGGGCAATTAAATCGAGGGGGCACTTTGAAAGCGGTTCTGGCAACTCTGCCGCTTGAGGATATACGGTCACGTCGTACCCTTCGCTGCGGTATTCACGCGCCAATTTCAGCACGCGGCGGTGCTCCAAGCTGGATTGATGGGTGCGATAAGTCATATCAGTGACAACTTGCAAGAACTCACTAGCTCAGATCGGCAGGATCCGGAGCAACTTCGATCCTAACATGCACAAATTCTACCCCCTGGATAAAGCCCTCCGCCAGGATCGGCGACATCCCCCGTACCCGAAATGAGCCATTCAAATTTTTGCGACGACTAATCACATCGGACGCCAAGTAATCATATTCAAAAATTACACCTGTCAGCGCTGAGCGCACCGGCTTAATAATATTGTCGCTGTCGGGCACGCTGTCTTCTTTGCCGCTCGGAGCATCGAAATAATAGGTCAGCTTGAGGCGCACATAGTTG
>CAZFWL010000645.1:0-2825 GCA_964522775.1 uncultured Halomicronema sp. | reverse complement strand
TAGGAAAGTAGCCCAGTACCCCCATCCCTGGAAACCCACAGACTTCAATACCGGGCTGCAAAGTCCAATTTTGCTGTACGGGAATATGCCGCTGAGGCACCTGCGCCTGGGTCAGTCCACAAGCGCCTAATCCCAACAGTCCCAGCAGGGGCAATGTCTGCCAGGAGGCGCGGCGCAATGTCCTTGATAGTTGGCTTGCCATGATGTCACCTCAGTCAAAGTTCACAGAGTCGGGGCGGAAAGGATTAATCGCGAGAAAAACTGAAGTCAAATCCGGCGTATTCTTCGCCCTCATACAGCACGATGAACCAGGTTTCAGGGTTGAACTCTAGCGGATAGGCCACCCGCTCGGCGGTGACACCCTCGCGCACTTCTACCGGCGGCAAGGTGCAATAAGGTTCAGCAATAACGGCTTGCACATCTGCTTTGGGTGCGCGTTCGGTAACGGCCAGCAACTCAGACAACTCAGCCCGAGACAGTACGGATTCGGCCTGAATGGTCTCCTGGCAAACGACTTTAGCTGCGACCGGCTCAGATTTCTCTTGCATCAGAGGCGTTGGCCCCACTACCAGCGCCGCCAACGCTAACATGCTGCCCCCGGCCAACAAATAGCTCCGGGGCGATCGCTGAGCTGAACGGCGGCGGACACGGGGGTGACGACGGACCGTGACATTCTGCGGATAACCAGCCGCTTGAGGGTGAGATGGAGGCGCAACTGGTGCAGACGGAGCAGAACGATACTGCCTGGGATAAGTCGATTGAGGAGGATGGCTGACCCGACTAGGAGTCGCGAAATCGTTGAACTGGATGCGGGAATGTTGACCGCCCCGATAATGGGAACTGTACTGATCACGGGCTCTGGACTGATAAGTGGAGTGGGTCATTTTTGCCCTCCTCGACAACGGCAAAAGGATTACGCAGGGCTTTTGGCAGGAATTGAATCATCAGCACGATGCCTACCGATGAAGCCTGATACAAATATAGTACATGCGTCCTACATGGTAAAGCGATCGCTGAATTTGAAGATTTGCTAAGGTGATCACCAGGATTTGAGCCCGCTATCAACTCTATTGCCACTAGCCGTTACTGCATGAATCGCACCCTGGTTTGGTTTCGTCGCGACTTGCGCATCTGTGACCATGAGCCGCTGTTTCGGGCCGCGCGGCGGGGTTTGGTGATTCCAGTTTTTGTCTTTGATCGTGCCTTGCTCCAGCATCCCGAAACTGGTAGCGCTCGGGTGGCCTTCATGCTGGATTGTCTTGCCGCTCTGGACGCCGATTTACAGGCCAAAGGGGGACGGCTCATTTTGCGCTCAGGTGATCCAGTTCAGGTATTGCCCAATCTAATTCGTGAAACTGAGGCCGAGGGCGTTTATGCCTACACCGACTGTGAACGCATTTATGGCCGCGTGCGTGATGCTCGCCTGAACCAGGCTTTGAACGAACAAGGCATGAAAATTCGCTGGTTTGAGCCGCCTGCCAGCCTCGGCGAACTAATTCCCTATCCGCGTTATCGATCACGTTGGTTTCGCGATATGGCCGCGCCGCTAGTGCCCACGCCGACGAAAATAGACGTCCCCAATGATTTGCTTAGCGATTCACTGCCTAGTCTGCATGCCCTGAAGCACATTGCCGATGGCAAGCCGATTCCACCGGGGGGTACCGCCGCCGCGCGAAAATTATTGGCTGATTTTTTGAGCGATAAAAGCGATCGCTACTATTGGCAACTCTCGTATCCCAGCGCCGAAGCCACGACCGGGCTGAGTCCCCATATCAAGTTTGGGGCGATTTCCGTCCGGGAATGTGTGCAAACCATTCAGCAAACACCTGATCAAGGAGACTTTCGCATTCGGCGCAGTCAGCAACAACTCATTGCACGGCTGCGCTGGGGCAACGGCTTTACTCAGCGGTTTCGCTATTTGCCGCAATTGGAACTGAGATCGCTGTACACCGTATTCGACGAAGATGGCTGGGACTTTGATGAAGATCTGTACCAGGCGTGGCAAGAAGGTTACACCGGCTTTCCCATTGTGGATGCTGCGGCCCGCTGTCTGAAAGCTACCGGAGGCTGGCAAGCCCTCAACTTTCGCTCACGGGCCATTTACTCCAGCTTTTTGAGTAACTTGTTAGGCATGGATTGGCGCTTGGGAGCGCTGCATTTCATGCGGCATCTGATTGACGGCGACTGCCCCATAGACCATTATCAGTGGGCTATGCAGTCTGGCGTGACCCACTGCCTTGATAAAACCTGGACCCGCATTTATAACCCCGGACAAGTCGCGGTCGATCGCTGCGACCCAGATGGAGCATTCATCAAACATTGGGTGCCCGAGCTGGCTCACCTCGACCCCGCCCAGCTCGGCAGTCCGCCACCGATGAAAAGCTATCCCACCCCGATATTGGACTATAAGCAAGCACGGCAAAAGCGGGTGGAGCAGTTGGAAAAACAGCGCGGACGATTTTTGCAACGCGGCAATGTGGTGCCCTACCTGGCGCATCTCCCTCCAGATTTGACCCCCTTTGGCAGCGATCGCTACTTGAGCGAAATCGGCTGGGCACAGTCCCCACCGGAAAACTTGTTTCCCGCAGCGTTAGATTTAACGGCATTGGATGACCAACAGGCGATCGCTCTACGGACCTGGTTTGTGGCTCACGTCAACATTACGCCCCCGAAAAACCGAAAGCGCCCACCGCAGTCTCCTGATCATCAACTCGCCTTAAATTTTTAGGGGCCACGGCCCATCAGGCTTACAAACTGTCCCGGTTTCATGCCAATCCAAATGCTGACAGCGTCAGCAAGTCTTACATTTCTCCTTAAAATGGGCG
>CAZFWL010000644.1:0-2828 GCA_964522775.1 uncultured Halomicronema sp. | reverse complement strand
TACATCACGCTGAAAGGCTGGTCGCTCATGGGAGATGCGATTTCCCATGCGGTAGTGCCAGGGGTGGTAGTCGCCTATGCGCTGAACATTCCCTTTGCGATCGGAGCGTTTGTCTTTGGCTTTGGGGCCACGGTCGCGATCGGCTATGTAAAATCCAAAACTCGCCTCAAAGAAGACGCGGTGATTGGCATTGTCTTCACCGGCTTTTTTGCCTTGGGGCTGGTGATGATCACCAAAATTCCTAGCAATGTGGATCTGTTTCACATCCTGTTTGGTAATGTGCTGGGCATTTCCCGCTCTGACATTATCCAAACCTTGATTGCTGGGGGACTCACTCTCATAGTGATCTTGTTGCGACGTAAAGACCTGCTGCTCTATTGCTTTGACCCGAATCAGGCGAAGGCGATCGGGCTGCGCACGGGCGTGATGTATTACACCCTGCTGAGCGTCTTAGCCCTGACGATTGTCGCAGCGCTGCAAACCGCAGGCATTATCTTAGTTATCTCGATGCTAGTGACGCCGGGTTCAATTGGATATTTGTTGAGCGATCGCTTCGACCATATGATCCTCTATTCCGCGGGCAGCAGCGTCTTTGCCTGCGTCTTCGGCACTTACTTGAGCTACCACTTTGATCTGTCCACGGGCGGCACCATCGTCGTAGTGCTGACCAGCCTGTTTATTCTTGCCATGATTTTTGCCCCCAAGTACGGCATCATCGCCCAAGAACTGCGCAAGCGAAAGCCCCCATCACTTGAGGATGAGCCGCAGATCGTGGTTGATCAACCCTAGGAAAAAACTGCACTTCAGAACCCTATAGTTGAACCCCGTGCGGGTAACAGTCCGCTCATTTGCCTAGCTCATGGCAATTCGGTATTTGGCTTTTTGGACAAGCTATCAACTTCCAACAATGCTTGCTGAAACTCCTGTGCCCAAGCATTGGTCTCATTTTGAATCTCCAGATTGATGTTGCGCAAGAAGTGCAGGCATAGCAAAATGCCCTCACTGGTTTCCTCAGCACTGAGGTGTGGGCAGCGCAAGCGATATTCTTCCCAACTCAGGCGAAAGTCAGCTTGTAAAACGGTTAATCGTTGCGCAGTTCGGACATATCGAACCCAACCACTGGTGTAACCACCAAAGCGATCAAGGGCAACACATAGGGCAGCGATCGCGAGCGCCACTGTGGCCCAGGCTGGGGAGAGCAAAGGGGACCCATCCGGCCATTCGTAAATTTCACCGATAATGGGAATCACTCCAGCAATAGCGATCGCTAAAATTGACCCTGCTCGCAAAAAGTATCCAATCCGGCTTTTGATTCGTTTACTGGCGTAATACCACTGGATCGCGTTTCCACATTCTTGAGCCACAAAGTCATACAGCAGTGTTAAAGATTCCCAACGTTGGTCTGTATGCCAATCTAGGTTTCGTGGAAATCCGTGAGAAATCAAATCTTTTCTCTTGGTGCTCCCCATTTATAGCCCTCGATAAACCAGTGGGTAGTCCTAAATATCTCAGGATGCATTGTATTGGCAAACCAAATATCAATATCAAGTAGCTTCAATGCGGTTCTTGATACGTTTGGGAAGAGTCTGGCCAGGGTAACAAGTAGCTATTTATCGAAGCCCTTAATCGCTTTGAGTTTGCGACCAGCCACACCATGGGATGTTTTACCATCCCATTAAGAAAGTAATCACCGCTCGCCCCCCCAAGGATAAGCAGCGTTTTCCAAATCAGGGGACCACTGCCCCTCAAAGCTTTGATAATCTTCCGTAAACGTTAGCTTGAGAGTCCCGCTGCCAAAGCGATCCGACCAAAGACAATTGAGACGGTGGCTAGACACCAATTCGCAGTCAGACAATACGCCCAACACTAACTCGGTGGTTTCAGAGTCAAGCGGCGCTTCTACAAAGTAGCTGCCGAGCAGTTCGTCTTCATCGATGAGAAATAATTCGGTGATGACCGGAGCGCTGTAGTCTTCACCCGATAGTTCGCCTGTGTAGAGACCTTGCATGGCCACCGCCGACCAGGGAACTTCGATGGCGGAGGGCACAGCGGCAGCCCCCATCAGGAGGGGCATTAGGACAGAAGCTATTGCAAATTTCATGGGTATCAGGGACGCTGAGAGCGATCGCGAATATCCCAGCATACCAATTTAGTCTTCTATCCCCAGGACTGAGATCGCCAAGACAAACTGCCCCAATCGACCACTAACGACTTGAGTGGAACATTCCCAGTAGCGGCAGTAAAACTTTGAGTTTTCGCCCTAAATTGTTGACAAAAAAGATTGATGAGCCGGTGCTGAATAGGTACAGACCACTTACATAGCACTACCGGAACCAGGAACCGCTGCCGTCGCCATTGAGCGGAGCTCACTGCGAGACTGACTCGATACATCAGCATCGGTTGCTAAGCGGTCAACGTTAAACCGATAGCCCACATTTCTGACAGTTTGAATAATGCTGGGCTGACGAGGATCTGCCTCAATCTTTTTCCGTAATGACAGAATGTGAGTATCGACAGTACGGGGATTATCGATCGCATCAGGCCACGCCCGCTGTAAAAGATCGCTGCGACTCAAGGGCTTGCCGCTTACCTGCGTGAGCACATATAACAAGCTAAATTCTTGGGGCGTCAGGTCAATATACTCGTCGCGATAGCGTACTCGTCGCTGCACTAAATCAATATGAAGCGGACCATAGTTCAGTGAAGCTGGAGCGCTGAGGCGGTTGAGCCGTCGTGATAAAGCCTCAATCCGGGCTAAAAATTCCCGCATCCCAAAAGGTTTGGTCAAGTAATCGTCTGCCCCCGACTTAAGACCAGCCACAATATCG
>CAZFWL010000643.1:0-2840 GCA_964522775.1 uncultured Halomicronema sp. | reverse complement strand
CGATTGGGTAGCGTTGAGTAATAAGATGCTTGAGGAAGGATATTCATCCTGAGGGTCACCGCTCTGGCATCAAAAATCGACCAGAACGCGCGGCCTGGTTTAAGGAAGGAGCTATGGATTCTTATTCCCTATCAGCCGCAGCCAAAATCAACCTGTATTTAGAAGTGGTGGGCGATCGTCCCGACGGTTACCACGAGCTAGTGATGGTGATGCAGAGCGTTGGCCTCTCTGATCAAGTCACGGTGCGCCGCATTGGCCCTCATGAAATTCGCCTACGGTGTGATCACCCGCAAGTTCCCAATGATGAGAGCAACTTGGCCTATCGTGCGGCAGCGTTACTTCAGCAGCGGTTTCCCAAGGTGATGACACAGCAGGGCGGGGTTGAGATTACGATTGAGAAAAATATTCCGGTCGGAGCTGGGCTGGCCGGGGGATCAACCAACGCTGCAGCCGTCTTAGTGGGACTGGATCTACTTTGGCAACTAGGCCTTACCCAAATTGAGCTGCAAACACTGGCCGCCGAACTCGGGTCCGATATTCCCTTTTGTATTGCAGGGGGCACGGCGATCGCTACCGGGCGCGGCGAACAAATTGACACCCTGCATGGTCTAGACGGGTTACATGTGGTCTTAGCGAAATCACCTGACCTTTCAGTTTCTACGCCCTGGGCTTACAAGGCCTATCGCCAAGCTTTTGCCGATACTTATATGGATGTGGCCACGGCTGGCCAAACTCGCAAAGATCAGCTCCACGCTAGCCCGATGATGACCGCAATTTCTCAACAAGATGGCCCCGCTATTGGTCAACATCTCTACAACGATTTGGAGAAAGTCGTCTTGCCCACCCATCCTGAAGTTAAAGAAGTAAAGGCGGCGTTGGCTGGCTACGGTGGTCTTGGCACATTGATGTCAGGATCTGGCCCGACGCTATTCACCCTGGCTGCAAGTCAAGCTGCCGCCGAAGGGATTGTGCAGCAGATGCGATCTCGCTATTCAGAAACTGAGTTGGGTCTCTGGGTGGCTCCCTTGCTGACTAGCAGTTTGCAGTTAATCGAACCCTAAGCCGCACCTGAGCTAACTGCTACCCCAGATTTGATGAACTAAAAGTGAGAGTCGAGTATGCAAATCCAATTTCGCGAATGTGACTTTTTTAATCTTTGGATTTGGATTCAGTTTGCTACTGTTCCCTCCTCCATGGAGCAACAATATATTGATGAAATTCTGAATTCTTGGTTCTTCTTGGGCAAACTCGGTGGCTTCAATGCCGAAAACCTACAGGTACAAGACACTGGCCTTGAAATCAGCTATATGCATTACGACGATACCCAAGCTGATGGCACGCTGGCATCACTGATGCACAACATGAGCGCAGTGGAATACGAAGGCCTCTGGGCTCGCTGCTGGTTTGATCTAGGCACCTCAGATGCGCTGTCAATCGATGTATTGCTCAATGCACTAAATCAATTTAGTAATGACTATGTCGCGATTGAGCAAGTCATTGTTGGCGGTGAAAACGAAGATTGGCCGACCCCAGATCATGCTCAAACTGATTTTGTGGGTGGTGAATACAACTAATGCTTCAGTGCAACTCTACTGGTTCTAGAGCTGTTCTAGGTAGTCCAATAAATCAGCCATGTCTTTGGCTTCAGGCTGAAACTGAGGCATCGGTGGGGTGCTGCCACTGACCACTTGCTGAATCAGTCGGGATTTCGATTTGCGAGCCGAAACCCCTAGGAGGCTAGGTCCCACTTCACCATTGGCTTCGATGCCATGACAAACGGCACAGTTCATTTGGAAGATATCTTGACCGCGATCGCGATCGCCCTGTAAAGCCAACACTTCCTGAACGTAGGGGTCAGCGGCATGCACATGTCGCACCACAAAGAATAGCGCCAATATCAAAACGACAGTCGCGCCGACCCACAGTAGCCAGCGCTGAGCCTCTGAAAATGGCTTAGAAAGATCCTGATCAGGTGCGTTGTCAGCCAAAGCGTCCGAAGAATTACGTTTCGTTATTAACATAGCTTAAAGATGTCTCAGAAATCAGGCACAGTCAGCTTCCTTTAAGGTTTATATGTTGCGAAAAATTAAGTCGTCGGCAATGATTTCGCCTTCTCTATGGGTACTTTTCAGCAAGGATGGGATAATAAAGCTTCACCAAAATCTTATTGCTTGTAACTAGTAAGGAGCCGTGTGGCGTGGTTGAACCTCTGTTGAGTGGAATTGTTTTGGGTCTGATCCCAGTAACGTTGGCGGGCTTATTTGTGGCTGCCTACATGCAATACCGCCGTGGCAATCAGCTTGATTTGGATTAAGCTGCCCTGCTGCTGAAGTTATTAGCAGCGTTATCCCTCGATGTTTTTCACATCGTTATGAGCGATTGCCCCTCTGTTGCCTCATAGGCAACAGAGGGGTTTTGGATTTGAGATGCGTTGCTAGCGTCCCCTAAGAATGGTCCGTATCTGATGGCGGTCAGACTTTCTACTCGCCTGATCGAGGTAAAGCTCTGCCTTGGAGCGCTAACTTTGCCGTCCCGAATGCTGCCTCAGTTGAGGTGGCCACCGTCACGGGAGCTGGCAACCACCGTTGCCGAATTTGGGTCAAGGCGGTATTGCGCGAGCCGCCGCCAGCGGTAAAAATGCGGGTCGGTGGCGTTGCGCCTAGCTGGATGAGTCGCTCGTATCCCTGCGCTTCGATGCGAGCCATGCTCTCTAGCAAACCGTGCAAAAAGTCAGCAGAGTTCGTTGGCTGGGGAGTGATGCGCGGTAGCATCTGTGGATCATTGATGGGAAAGCGTTCCCCCGGACGGGGCAGGGGATAGTAGTCCAGCGGGGAAGGGCG
>CAZFWL010000642.1:0-2841 GCA_964522775.1 uncultured Halomicronema sp. | reverse complement strand
AGGCCGAACTTTGTGTAACCAATCAAAGCTCGATAACCCTTTCAAATTGATGCTAGCTACACCTGTCGCTCAAAAAGCAAATTGCTAATCGACAGCTTCTTAATCAGGATTAGATTCTCGTCGGGGTGGATCAGAGAGTTGCTCATTTTCTGGGCAGTCTTCAGCCATGGGGAAGTCAAATTCGCCCCGGGGCACAACTGCCAACCGCTGCATAACTGAGCCAATGCTTTCTAGTCGAATCAGTTCTTCCCAAGAACAAATCTCATCTTCTTCATCGGTTTCGTACCGAACGGTGACGAGGTCGCCCTCAATATCTAAAATCGTGGCACGTTCGAGCCAGCGTTGTTGATCCCGTAAGAAAATCCAAACCTCTTTACCCTCACAGCAAAGTTGATAAATCTTGCGGTGAAGCATGTAACCGTACTCCTTAATCGTGACATTCCAACGGGGCGAGTGGATAGATGCTTAAGCTTCTGCCCAACATATATCTTGGCTGAGGTCGCTGGGGCATTGCGGAAGCAAACCGGAAATTTTTGCGAACGAATGTTAGTGAATCTCTAGACAAAGTTAAACGACTCACTACAGTCTAAGGCGACTCGTCCAATTGCGTTGCATAAACTCAACAAATCGGCCACATCTTCACGGTAATTTAGGTGGGACGTTGTTTGAATCAGCGATCGCGACACGATTCCCACCGATCTCTGATTCACAAAAGCAGAATGTGGCAACGGTTACGCTCAGGCGAGTTGGTTAGTATCGAATCATTGCTGGCAATATTTGCGCCAGGGCTCCTTCGTTGGCGGCCTGAGCGATATTGACTAGAGTTCCCTGGTTACTGCACCCGAAGATGACTTTTCCTCGATTTCAATGGCGGCTAGATGAGGACGACTTGCCCCCAGCGCAGTGGCAAAGTGCTTTTTCTGACTGGGCGGTTGATGCGGGCTGGGCATCATCTTTTATTGAATTGGTGGGACAGCTGCTTTGGCAGCGAGGGTGGCGACAGTTAGCTGATATCCGTGGCTATCTCAATGCGGACGAGTACGAGCCCTCGTCGCCATTGGCATTTGGTGAAGATATGACTAGGGCGATCGCCCGCCTCAGCCAAGCTCACCAACAGCAAGAGAAAGTCGCCATCTGGGGCGATTTTGACGCCGATGGGCTGACGGCAACCGCCGTCCTCTGGGAAGGGCTAGGGCAGTTTTTCTCCCAGCCGGAACGGTTGCGGTACTACATTCCTAATCGTTTTACCGAGTCCCATGGACTCTCAACCGCAGGACTAGACGAACTGGCGACTTGGGGCTGCGACCTAATTGTGACCTGCGATACGGGCAGTACCGCGGCGACGGAATTGGCCTATGCGGCCGAGCTGGGGATAGACGTCATTGTGACAGATCACCATACCCTTGCTGAGACGCGGCCCCAAATCATTGCCCTGATCAATCCCCGACAGCTTCCCCAGGGGCATCCCCTCGGTGACTTATCGGGGGTGGCGGTGGCCTACAAATTGGTAGAAGCCCTCTACAAAGCTTTACCAGAGATTCCCCAACAGCCGTTGGAGACGTTGCTGGATTTAGTTGCGATCGGACTGATTGCTGATCTCGTGGCTTTACGCGGTGACTGTCGCTATCTCACCCAACGGGGGCTGCAAGTACTGGAGGCCCAAGCGAAAGCTGGGGTGCGGCCAGGCGTTACAAAGCTGCTGGAGTTTTGCAAACGCACAGGCGATCGCCCCTCGGATGTCGCGTTTGGCATTGGCCCCCGCATCAACGCCGTCAGCCGCATTCACGGGGATACCAGCTTTGGAGTCGAATTGTTGACCAGTCGCGATCGCCGCCGCGCCGAGGCCCTGGCTCTAGAAGCTGAACTCGCTAATACTCGCCGCAAAGAACTGCAGGCCAATGTGTTGCGTCAGGCCAAACTACAGCTTGATCAACTCGATCTCAGCACCACTTACGTGATTCTGCTAAGCGATCCACAATGGTCTCCAGGCGTTTTGGGACTGGTCGCGAGTCAAATTGCTCAGGAGTACGATCGCCCCACCATCCTGTTTCAAACCGAAACGGCTGCCCCTGAAGGACAGCCACTGATGGCCAGAGGCTCAGCGCGCTCTGTCCACAACATTGATTTGTACGAGTTAGTCAAAGCCCAAGACCATTTATTGACTAGCTTTGGGGGGCACCCCTTTGCCGCTGGCATGATCCTGCCGGTAGAAAATTTGCCCCTATTATCGGCTGGACTCAATCGCGTCGTGCGCGCCTACTTACCCACGACCGACCTCACTCAATCGCCGCCGTTGACGGTAGATTGCGAGGTCACCGTCGCTGATCTTGGCAAAGATCTGTTCCGCGCTTTAAAGCGCTTAGAGCCTTACGGAATGGGCAATCCCATTCCTCGATTGCTGTTGCAAAACGTGCAAATTGCCAATCTCTGGGAAGAAACCTTGAAAGATCGCCGGGGCGGCAAGCAGCGTTATCACAAGCTCAGCTTTGACATCGTTGATCCAGTCACAGAAGCGGGCTTTCCAGGACACTGGTGGGGGCATCGTCGGGCCGATTTACCCGAGGGAGTTTACGACTTGGTGGTCGAGTTGGATGTCAATACATTCAAAAAGCGCTACGAAGCTCGCTTGGTTGATCTCCGCCCGGTGGCAGTTGCCAGAGTAACTAAAACGCCCGTGAAGACTTCCCGGCTGATTGATCAGCGGGAGTCATACATGGATGCCGTCCCCCCGCCCGCCATGCTGGACTGCCCCACGGACTGGTCTGATTTCGGCGCTTACCAAGCGCCAGTTGAGTCTCTGACGCTCGCGTACCCGCCCCCTGCCCCGCTTATCCCTGAGCT
>CAZFWL010000641.1:0-2853 GCA_964522775.1 uncultured Halomicronema sp. | reverse complement strand
GTTTGGCCCGTCGTGAGGGAGGTGCCTAAATCCCCCCTCACCAAGTCGCCGAGATACAGAAAAAACTGCTCTGGCAGGGTCTTGTCGAGTCCTAAGGTGGCGCGCACATCTTCAATGGCCTCCGCCGTTGCCGCTGGCCCCGCAAAAAACGCCGCCGGATCCCCCGGTAACGCTCGCGTCAACAAAAACGTCACGATGATCACGCCGATAACGCTGGGAATCGCACCCAGAATGCGTTGACCAATAATTTTGCCAGTGGAATGAGCCATGGTGTGAGGGGGCTAAGGGGATGGCGGAATCAGTCGGCAGAAGCAGGGGAGATGGGGAGCAGGGGGAGAGAGTTGTGAGATCTGCAGATTGCGCGAAAGGGGGATGGGGAGATAGGGAGTAGGGAGAGTGAGGGGATTTGTAACCGGCTCAGGCAGAAAATATTTCGGGCTATCGAGCTCCCACGCCCCTTATGCCCCCTTGCTCCTCACGCTCCCCAAGCCCCCACGCCTCTCAAGCGCGCTACGCTTTCTCCAACTGCCGGAAATCCAACTGCCGATGGAACCAGTACTGGTAACCACTGACGTTGGGCTGCATGGCGACACCGAGTTGAGGCTGTACCAGCGGCGCCCGAGGAACTTCCTGCCACGCCATTTCGATAAAGCCTTTGACGTTGTCGTCGTACTCCTGATTGCCCGGCTCCGACGCCAGGGCAGCTTCGATTTTGGTATCCATCTCCGGGTTTTGGTAAGAACTCCCGTTAAAGGTGGCGTCTTGCCCGTGATAGGCGTAGAAGAAGAAGTAATCCGGATAGTTGAGCCAGCCACCAAAGTTATTGATGATCATGGGGCGACTTTTCTCCACCAACACAGAACGGAAGTTGGCACCGGGAACTTTTTCGATGTTGACGGTGATGCCCAGCTCCGCCAGCGCTTCCTGAATTAGCACGACCGTCGGCTCGGCCCATTCTTGGGTACCCATGTTAAAGGCGAGAGTGGTCTCAAACCCGTCGGGATAGCTAGACTCTGCCAGTAACGCCTTGGCTTGCTCCATATCGGTGGTGTAAGGGCTGGGCTGAGGCCAGTCAATGGTTTCAGGCGTAGCAGAGCCCCCGTACATGGGCACCGCTTGACCATACAGCGCTGTATCCATAATCGCGTCATAGGGAATCGCGTAGGACACAGCCTGCCGTACTTTCACATCGCCAAAGGGATTGTCCTCGCCATTGAGTTGAGGGTTAGCGTGCATATCAACGGAGTACAGGCAGTTCTCAATCGGCGTGGAGATAATGGTGAAATTGCCTGTGGCATCTAGTTCCGTTTGATCTTTCTCGGACACGGTGAAGTTGACGTCAACATCGCCTCTCTCCAGCAGGGCACGGCGGTTGCCCGCTTCCGGCACATTCAGCAAAATCACCTCTTTAATCTGAGGCATTGGGCCAGATTTCCAGTCCTCAAACCGCTCTAGCACGATGCGCTCGTTGGGCTGGTATTCCTTAATGGTGTAAGCACCGCTACCAGCATCGTTGTTATTGAGCCATTCTGCCCCCCAGGGGTCGTCGTCGGTCAGGTGGGGCTCCACCAGCTTGGCATTGATGATGACGGGAATCGGCACCGCCATATCCATCATGGTGAGCTTGTCAGGACGCAGGAAATTCACCTTAAAGGTTTGGTCATCCACAACCTCAAATTGATCAGGACTTTCCAGAGCCCCCGCTTTCATTTGGAAACTGGGGAAGCCACCAATGGAAACTGCGCGATCAAAGGACCACTTCACATCGTTTGCGGTGACGGGGGTGCCGTCGTGGAAGGTGGCGTCAGACCGCAGGGTGAAGGTAACGGACATCCCGTCTTCGGCCATTTCCCAGCTTTCGGCGAGCTCCGGTTCCAAAACAGTGTAGTCATAGGAAATGGAGCCGTCGTCCAGGGTCTTTTTGCCAAAGGTCATGAGGCGATCGTACATCACCCAAGAAACCCCGTAGGCAGGGCGGTTGGTGCCGACACGGTGCAGGTCCAAACTATTGGGGAAGCCACCACCTTGTACCACCGTCAGGGTGGCATCAGATGATTCAGCGCCGCCTTCGGCAGTATCCGCTGGGGCCGCATCTGGAGTGGAAGCAGAATCATCGCTACTACAGGCTTTCAGGCCACCCGCCAGGGTAAGGCCAGCAGCAAATCCCATGCTGGTTTGAATTAAGCGTCGGCGTCTCATGGCAGTAAAAAAGTTGAGGGCACGTCTCAAAATCGGCTCGCTGGTCATGCTCCGTACCTCTTTCTGCCATTCCCGAAAATTAGTTTTCCAGAAACAGTAAAAAGCGCTACAATTTCAATTCGGAGCTGTCACAAACCGTCTCAAGTTAGAAGTCAAAATAGCGCCTGCCAAAGCAATTTTCTGAGAAGAAATCGGAAAGAAATCGGGAAGATTGATTTTTATATCTGCTGAATTTAGGAATCATTAAGTGGTTGAAGATAGCGAAAGCGATCGCAACACTCACTATCCTCCCAATGTCTGACGCAGTTGTGTGAGTAGAACATGGTGGCTTCTCGAACCATTCACTATTAAATATGTGCGGTCTAAATTCCAGCCGAAAAAGTCACTATGACTTTTAGGTGTTAAGGTGTGAGAGTGAAGATTCTAGATATCGGTTGCAGCGTTTGTTTCAAGTATTAAAAGGCATTTGCGTTTTTGTTTTGACACAGTTCTCTCCGAAATTTCCTTCTCAAGTTCAGCTCAATTTTGGAGACAACTAATATGTCGATTTATGTAGGCAACTTGTCCTATGACGTCACAGAAGAAGATTTGAATTCTGTGTTCTCGAAATACGGTTCCGTTAAGCGAGTGCAGCTACCTGTTGACCGTGAAACA
>CAZFWL010000640.1:0-2853 GCA_964522775.1 uncultured Halomicronema sp. | reverse complement strand
CAGCAAGGGGAGACCAGCGATTAGAAGGAGATTGATGATTCACAGGATGCACTCACAACTCGATGGTAGGCAGGGCTACGACCAACCGCTGTGGGGGCTAGCGCGATCGCATAAATAGACGAATCAGGACTCTCATAGCGCTGATTGGGGCGCAGGGTAGAAGCGCCAAACCAGCTGCCTTAATTCTGTTTTCCTAAGTTGAGACCACAGATCAGGAAGAAAGACCTAATCCAAATTGTGAGCCTGGGATAAACTGACTCATCCAGTCAGCTCAGCAGTCTGGAACCTGTCACCGAGGGGTGGGGCAACGCGACAAAAATCGGCAGTTGTGCCTTGTCGGCACATGAGCTGAGCAATGCGGACGAAGAAACTACTCGGCGGGAGGGTTGATATAAACGATCATTTCACTCACTACTAAATTGAGATCGAGCAAGCTCGGTTCGTCAGAAAAGATCAACTTATCGCCCAGCAGCGCTTGGAAAGCTCCGGGCTGCTGCTGAAAGAGATCTGGGTCAGCAGGCTGTACACGCAAAATAAGCGAGCCGTAATAGTCAGAGAGGTTGGAGCCTTCAAGGACAAGGGTGCCGCCATAGTCCCACCCAAAGCCATACAGCTCGAACGGTCCCAAAATATCTTGCAATTCGGCAAACGAGGTACCGATGCCGATGCCTTCTGGCGTTTGCCAAGCCGGGCCAAAATCTTTGACGGTGGCAGGCTCGGTCTGACTGTCATCGACCCAAATCACCGCAAAGGTGTCATCACTGCCTTCTGCAACGACGGTCCCTGACTCGGTAAAACCTTCGCCCACAGCAACTTCGGTGTCGGTCAGTGCGGCTTCGCCAAATAATTCGACCAGGCGATCGCGGCTGGTATCACTAGCAATGGGCCCAACGCGATCGCCGGGAACAATCACAGCGTCAGTCAGCTGCACGTCAACTTGGGCCGTATCAGTTGCTGATTCATCCGCTTCCGAACTATCGACATCAGCGGTCGCCGATGCCGTAGTCACGTCGTCAGAGGGAGGGGATGACGCATTCGTCGTCGGATTGCAAGCACTCAAAAGCGCATAAAGTCCGAGTCCGAGAAGCCAATGCCAGCGAGCCATGATGATGTCCTCTGGAAGTTTGGTCGCAAAGGGCGATTGCGCCGAGCAAATTGCGAAACGTTCGCCTGCTTTGGGCAGTTACCTTTGTACATCATAGAAGTTGAAATGGCGTTGCATCATTGGCTGCACAAATCACCTAGGGGCCAATGAATGCCCTGATTGCAGATCTGAACACATTAGGCTTGAGGCGATCGCGAAAACAAGCGAAAGTAAAGTAACTGGGCGGTTTCCTTCAGAGGAAACGCCAAATACGTGAGGGGATTGATCGTGACAATAATGTTGCGGCGATCGCGTTTAGCCCGAGCAATCACCCCTTGCGCAACTTTCTCAGCAGACATCACCCCCACTGGATTCAAGTTGCTTTTAAAGGGGCCGAGGATGATTTTGCGAATGGTGCAGGGGGCATCTTGACGCTTCAGCGTGATCAAATCGCCAATCAGCCGTTTAGAAATCTCGTAGAGGGGACTCAAAGCAGGGCCGACTTCCGCTTCCGAAGTATTAACCCAAATTTCTTTCCCGGTCAGATCTCCGTGAGCCGCGATGAAGTTATCCATCAGAGCCAGCACCGAGAGGCTATTTATCTCCAACGATTTCGCGATCGCGGTTGACGTGCGATCGCCATGGACATTGATACCGTGATTAATGATCAAAATATCCACAGCCTGAAAATTGGCTTGCAGAGCAGCTTCTTGCCCCGTCTGCCAAGACAAAATCTGCACATCATCGGCGAAATCTGCTTTGGGAGAGGTCGTCAGGGCGATCGCTTTAGCACCTTGCCGCTGTAATTCCCCAATCAAAGCCCGGCCCATCGTGCCAGAGGCTCCGGTGACGGCCACAACTTTATCCTCAAATGAAAGTGACTTGCCCATCAACCTATTGTCACAGTGAAATACGGTGTCGCGTTGCCAGCAACCACAACGGACAGAGTGCTTTTAATAGTAGCGGCGATCGCGGGGGTCTTCTGCAAGAAATCGATGCCGGGTGCAAGGCTGTTAAACGACTGCAACCATAGGACTGGAAACATGACGATAGCGCATCATACGGGGATGGCCGCCGCCCTAACACCGTATTGCCTAAGGCTTTCACCAGGGAACGACCTGAAACAAGGTCTCCAGACCTTTACCGAGTCGCAGGCGATCTCAGCGGGTTGCATTGTGACGACAGTAGGCAGTTTGCAGCAGGCTAGCCTACGTTTTGCCGGACAATCAGAAGCGACAATCCTCAACGAGCGTTTTGAAATCGTGTCGCTGGTGGGCACCTTGTCGCCGCAAGGACTGCACCTGCATATGGCGATCGCTGACAGTCAGGGACACATGGTCGGCGGTCATGTGATGCCGGGCTGCCTGATTTACACCACAGCAGAAATTGTGGTGGGGATGCTGTCAGGAGTAACCTTTCAGCGGCAGCTGGATGCCCAAACCGGATATCGGGAATTAGCGATCGACCACGAGGTCTCCGGTTAATTTGCCAACGCTTTGATCAGTTCAAGACATTGGCCATAGTGCCATCTGGTTTTGACCAGCGTCCCATTCTGCCAATGCATCGTATCTGCGATCGCCGGATCACCCACCGATAAACTATGCGGTGAAGGCAGCGCGGATGGCTTCGATGCGCTTGCGGTTAACGCCGAGATCCGACTGACCTAAGCGCGATGCCGATCGCACGTGAACCGTGCCGGTTTCCGTGGGTGAAAAGTAAAACTCCACATCATCCACAAAGCCCATCAGCTTGCTGGTGAACTCAGCATA
>CAZFWL010000639.1:0-2853 GCA_964522775.1 uncultured Halomicronema sp. | reverse complement strand
TGCGAGAGTTACGCTCTGCAGCTCCAGCCAAAGGATTGGCGCAGATATTCCGAGCTCTTGGATCGCCCAGTTTGCCAATAATCCCCATCTCATCCGAGCCACCGAAAGTTCGCGCGTCGGCAGTTTGCCAAGACACCTCTCGTTACTTTGATGTCGACTACGGAGGCTAAATCAAGCACCAGCCCCTAGCTGTTGTTTCCCGAGAGCGCAGAGGAGATGCCATTGCTCTGAGCTCAGTCCACCACGGGTCTAACCAGCAAAACATTTTGAAAAGGCAGTGCGGCGAAAGGGTACGGCCGGACAGTGACCACAAACAATATCCTTTCTGCTGAAAAATTTGCTGCAAGGTTATTGCCACGTTTTCCACACCCCAACGAAGTCGTCTAGTTAAGAAATATCCAGCACCGAGGGGTAGCGATCGCGGGAAGGCGTCAATCCTTCGCGTGATTATACGGAATGGAGATTATCACTAGCACTCAACAGCAACAGCACATCAGGGAATTTCCGGATGGCAAAGAATTAACTTTCGAAGAAATACAAAGAGCTGATGAAATTCACCGCCTCTATTATCAAGAAACAGTGAAGAAAGTACGCAGAGCTTTCGATTTTAGCTAGGGGGAACAAGGATCGCTAAAATTGATTTGGAATCTACGTATTTTTCCCATTTTGCGTTCTCTTGAGATCAGCGTTTGTTACTGCGCTTTGTGCTGAGAGCCCTCTTACCATCATCGTGTATGTCAGAAAATCGTCATCCGGAGCTCGAAGGCCATCAATCTGAGCCTTTGTATACTTTTGAGCTGACCAACCACCGAAAGGCATTTCGAAGCAAGCTGCTGTGGACTCTATTTGGAGTCAGCATCGGGGTTGGAGCTATGTGGTGGGGGATGTCGGCAAATTCACCTTTTGCGCAACGCCCCTTAAGTGACATGCCATTGCCGATAGAAGACCCATTTGCGCAAGGATCACGTCAGGCAATGAGCGCAGCTGAGTTAACGCAAAGTGCTGAATACCGAGAAGAGTGGAGCCAAGTAGCGATTTTGTGGCAGCAGGCACTATCGAAGATGGAGTCGGTGCCGGTTTCTCACCCTAGCTATGAGATCGCCCAACAGAAGCAGGTAGAGTACGCGCGCAACTTGCAATATGCCCAGAGCAACATTGACTCCCGTGCACCAATCAACCCGGAAGCTCAGTCTTATTGGACCATTGGCTCAGATCGCGAATTAGTGATTGCGATGCAGGGCATGCCCACGCGAATGACTCAATATGGCAATTCCTGCAAAGAGGTGATGTATTACGACGACAGTATTGTTGAACTAAAGAATGGTTACGTAGTTGATTTCAGCGATTCAGATGGCAATCTCAATGTATTGGGTGACGGCCAAGTAGCCTTGTCGTTTCAGTCTTCGCCAGAAAATTGGGCCATTGGATCTTCCCAAGAAGAGGTTTTTCAAATTCAAGGTACGCCGACCCGCACCAGCACGTTTCAGAATGCTGTGACTTTGCACTATGGCAGCAGTATTGTCCAGTTGGAGGACAATCGCGTTATTGGCTACACCAACGCCAACGGGAATTTACAAGTTTCGATGATGCCTACGATTGCGAGTAGTCAAGGGGCCTCGAATCTTTGGACCATCGGCGCAAATCGGATGGATGTCTTACAGGCAGAGCAACAAACCCCTACAGCAGTGAGCCGATTAGACAGTAATTGCAAAGAAGTGTTCAGTTTTGGCAGTAGTACGGTGACCTTTCGCCAAGGTTTCGTGAGCGAATATATCAATCACGGAAATGCCCTCAACCTAAGATAAGCTCACCTACAAGCCTTAAAATCCTTCCCGCCGCCCACAGCGTCTATCGCTGCCGCAGCATCTATCAAGACACTTAGCTCAGTCGTTTCAAGCTTTGTTGATTATTGGGCTATGCGACCACGATAACAGACCCGACATCATTGTTTAGGGCTGCTCGAAGGTAAGGGTTAGCGGCAAATTCGCGCTCTTAAAAAGGCAGCTTCTTCTTGCTGGCTTTGTCGCGATCGTAGTCGAGTTCCCGAAGCTTCTTCATAATGCGGCTGAAGTATTCGCCCATATATTCTTCGACAGTGGTAACTTCGCCAGAGTCGATATGAAAAGTTTCATATACCTCATCCATAGGGGCAATTAGTGCATCTGAACCGACGACAACCTCCGTAAAAGCGAGGCGATCAGCAACGTTCCAGCCCCACTCAAAGTAAGACAGAATTTTCTTAACTGCACGCAAGAGGCCTAGAGGCATCCGAGAGACGCGGGCATCTTGTCCAGTGAGGCGTTCGCACAGACGAATGATCTCGTTCGAGTCCCAAGCGCGACTACCTGCCAGAGGAAAGCTACGCTTGACTGTGTCGGGATTATCGAGCGCAGCGATCGCAAACCGCGCAATATCTTGAGTGTTCATGTAAGCAATGGGAGCGGCGCCATTCATGACCCAGATCCCTTGCTTCTCCAAAATAGGAATGGCGTATTGGCCAATCAGCCCCTGCAAAAAGCCACAGGGTTTCAAAATGGTGTAATCCAGCCCCGATTCTGCCAAGAATTTCTCAGTGCAGTGCTTGATATTCATCAAGGGCACGTCAGGATACTTTTCGGCTCCCAGGATGGAAATAAAGACGTAGCGGGTAACGCCGGCGGCCTTCACAATCTCCGGTGTTGATGTTTCCGCATAGCCTTTCTGTGAAAATAAGACCCTTGCAGCTTCCATTAATGCTGCGCGAGTTGTTTCTGTTCGAGACTTATTGGTACGAATTTCGATTTCATCTTGCATACATGTAGCCTGTATGTTCAAATTTTCATGCAAACAGAATGTATGTTTATTATTACGGAG
>CAZFWL010000638.1:0-2854 GCA_964522775.1 uncultured Halomicronema sp. | reverse complement strand
GATCGCGATTATTCCCCTGGCTATGTGGCTCAGCACCGCCACCGAAGAAGTTGCCGTTGTCACTGGTCCTTCCATTGGCGGCTTACTGAACGCCGTCTTTGGTAACGCAACCGAACTCATTATTGCCGTGGTGGCGTTGAAGGCCGGGTTGGTAGGCGTTGTCAAAGCGAGCATTACCGGCTCGCTTTTGGCCAATCTGCTGCTGGTGATGGGGCTGTCGATGTTCATCGGTGGCATTCGGTACAAGGAGCAAGAATTTGCCTCGATCATTGCCCGCATCAACGGTTCTACGATGACACTGGCGGTGACGGCGTTAGTGCTGCCGGCGTTGTTAATCAAGACCTCAGATGTGGTTGCTCCGGAAACGATTGAACACCTGTCCCTCACCGTAGCGATCGTGCTGCTGGTGGTTTACGTGCTGACCCTCATCTTTTCCCTCAAGACCCATAGCTATCTCTACGACGTGGGGGTTGAGGATTTGGAGATTGATCCGGAAGCTACCGATCATTCGGAAAAACCGAATCTATGGCTTTGGGTAGGCGTCTTGTTGGTAGCGACGCTCGGTGTTGCCTTTATTTCCGAGATTTTTGTCGCCGCGCTGGAGGAAGCTACCGCCAGTCTCGGCTTTACGGAACTTTTTTCTGGGGTCATTTTGGTGCCGTTGGTGGGGGGCGCCGCGGAGTATCTGACAGCGGTGCGCGTCGCTTACAAAAACAATATGGATCTGGCGGTTTCCATTTCTATGGGGTCGAGCTTGCTGGTCGCGTTGCTCATTGTGCCGGTACTGGTTCTGGCGGGCCAGTTTCTGGGACAGCCCATGGATTTGAATTTCAATTTGTTTGAGGTGGTGGCGGTTATCATTGCGGTCGCACTGGTCAACTTAATTAGTTTGGATGGCCGCTCCAACTGGCTGGAAGGGGTACTCCTGTTAGCAACGTTTGTGATTCTAGGAACGGCGTTTTACTTCCATCCGGCTTAATCATTACAACAGTGCGGACTCAGACTCTAGCTGCATTGACCATTCGTCGATGTATCAGAGTGGGTATTAGAAAGCAGAATTTTACTCGCGATGCCGGATTTAGCTGCCTATGCCAGTATCAAGAGAAATTGAATCAAGTTGCTTTTGCGCATGGGAACTCAACAGCTACAGATTTCTCACCTAACGGTGCAGCTGACCGACCATCCTGACGTTTGGTCTCCGCTCAGTGCCGTAGAGATGTTGTCCTTTTTGGTCGAGCACGATTTTCTCTCAGTCCTAGAACAGCAGCAGGTTTTAGACTTTGGTACAGGTTCTGGCGTCGTTGGAATTGTCTGCGGTCTTTTGGGCGCAGAATCAATTACCTTGAGTGATTATTCAGAAATCGCCGCCCAGGTCGCGGCAACGAATGCTCTACAGAATGGCTTGACGAATGTGACAGGGGTGCAGAGCGATCGCTTTCAACAAATTCCCCGCACCACCTACGATCTGATTATCAGCAATCCTCCTGTGCAACCCTGGTTGTATACCGACCGCAAGCACCCCGACCACCGAACTCAGGTCGCCGCCTGGAATGAAGCGGGTGCCGATGGCCGCTTGGTACTAGATGCCCTGTTAACTACAGCAGCGGAATTTTTATCACCTGAGGGCCGATTGATTACGTCGTCTTCATCGCGCCATGGCCATCGCCAAACCCAGCAGCTGTTAGACACTTACTGGTCACAGCGTTGGCAACAAATTTATGCCGCGCAGCATGCGATTCTGCCCGACTATCACGGACCGTACATCGCGATATGGCAACACTTGCAAGCCTTAGATGGCGATTTACGTATTTACCAACTGGATGATCGCGATCGACGGTTTGCTAAACAAACCGATACCGCTGGCCATCCCATCATCATTACTGAACTGCCTTTAGCCGGGCAACCAGAGACTGTATTCCTCCGCCCGTTGCCATCAGGTGACTGGTCAGTGGAGTCACCGCAGGGCGATCGCCTTACGACACTTGCTGCCGACGATGGCCGCCTGCCAGGAACCGCAACCAGTGAGCACTGGTACTACGAATACTATTTATTTGAGGCCTGGCGCGAAAGCCAAGCAACCTGACACTTGATAGTTTTTTAGCAGGGAAAGCAAACGAGTCCGCTGCAAAGATGCTTTAAAAGGAAAAAAGGAGAGCTGAATTCAGCTCTCCCTACCATCAGGGTGCATCTACGTAACACAGTATGGCACAGAAGTGATGAGGGGCGAAACCCCCACCCCTTTTCTTTACACTTCTTAATCGTTCAATTTCTTGATGAGGAGTTGATTCGTGAGTTTGGGATCCACTCGGCCGCTCGTGCGTTTCATTACCTGTCCCACAAAGAACCCTTGCAGCTTCTTCTTACCGGCTCGATACTTCTCCAGTTCATCAGGGTGAGCCGCCAACACCTCATCAATGATGGCTTCAATCTGTTTGGGGTCTGAAATCTGGCTCAAGCCTCGGGCTTCGACAATAGCCTTCGGTGAACCGCCCTCAGTTAGCAAATCAGGCAAGATGTCTTTGGCAATCTTAGTACTGATGGTGCCTCCGGTAATAAGCTGGACCATCTCCGCCAGCATCTCTGGCGTCAATGCAATTTCGTTGATCGACAGCTTTTCGGAATTGAGATACGCAGCAATGTCTTGGGTAATCCAGTTGGCCGCAAGTTTAGCATCAGCTCCCGATAGCACTACCGTTTCAAAATATTCGGCAACTGTGCGCTCGTCCGTAAGCACGCGGGCGTCATAGGGTGACAATCCTAGGTTTTCCTCATATCGCGATCGCTTTTCTGCTGGTAGTTCGGGTAGTTCCGCTTGCCAGCCAGTCAATTGCTCTGGTGCGACCTCAATTGGGGG
>CAZFWL010000637.1:0-2857 GCA_964522775.1 uncultured Halomicronema sp. | reverse complement strand
GCGTTGGTAGTTCATTGTGAACCACAATGGTACGGATGTGACTCAATCGTGCATACCCAGCTTCGATTGCCCAAGACGTTCACAGCGAGCCGTTCCCACTTCAAGCAACCTTTCGCGATTCCGCGGGGGCAATCGGCCCAGCACCGAAACAGTCGACCAATCGACACCTGGGGAAAGGAGTCTCCAGTCAACGTCGCATGTCCCGTCGTTCTCGTTGCATGCGGTGCGGTCGAAATCCGGAAGCAGATAACAGGGCGCGGCGGTTGCTAGTTTTTGATTCAGATATTGTGAAGGTGAAGCCAACCTCCGAATTCATTGGCAGTGGAATCCGATCCTTGAAGGACAGTGACGTTGTTTAGCTCCGAAGATGACTTAGCCTCTGGCTTGCGAGCAAGCCGCAGTGCGAGCGTTTCCTTATGATCGTTGAAGCTGTAGCACAAATTGGAGGCTCAGCTCCTCACCCCGTGAGAAAATGTGACAACCCGTTACTAGCCGTCATGCGGAACCATCAGATTTGCGCGCCTGCAGCATTCCTGCTCATCTTCGAGCAGTGGAATGACGGAGCGTCTGATGTCAATTTGATTGATGTTTTCAAGCTACGCTCGCATCACAAGTCCGCAATTAGCTTGCTCACCTCTCGGACCGCATGTATGGTGCTCTGATCACCCACGAAATAGAGGCCACCAATGAGGATCCGAATATCCTGCTTGGCCGTTCGGGGGCGCCGTGACGGATAGAATGCCCCAAGAAAGGAGCTACTCATTGAGTGAAAAGAGACTGTCGACAGAAGAGGTCATTGCACTCGTGACAGAACGAACGGCAGAAGAGAAGTTCGAAGAGGTGGAGTGGGCACTTCCTAAAGCCGACCTGCGAGCGGCGTTTCGGATCGCCTACGAGTGCGGGCTTCGGACCGGGGTCAACTTGGGCCGGTATCTATCGGACACGACCCCTTAGCTGACTGCGCTCCACTCACCTCGAATGGTAGCGACATGACATTGCTGAACCTGCAAGACTGCGACAAGGCAATCCTGCTTTTGGTCGTAGCCCTCACATGACTCGGCAATCCTCTGGTAGTTTTCGCCAGTGAGATACCAGCGCCACTGCCCGTCTTCGTCTTGTTGGATGCAGAAAATCACGTTGCCTCGCCTTTGTATAAAAAGAGGGGAGACTGCCTCCGATCATGGTGCGGCACCCGAGGCAGCTCCCGCATGGCCTTTGGGGAAGGCTTCTCCTGTAGTGTAGTTGCGGGTAAAGCGCGATCTGTTTCAAGTTCGGCTTCATCCTACGAAACGATGCATGCTCAATCCGCAGAACCATCGCCTCCGGTAGAATTGGAAATGCATCATGAATGCTCGGGGATTCGTGAGTCTGATTGATGGTGCTCGGGACTACCCCAGCAGTTGTTCAAGCATGGGTGTGCGATCTAGTGCACCGATGCAAAAAACGCCGGATCTATCACTGCCGCTCTTCTGTGGGCAAAGTCTTGAACGACTCTCGACGCCCAGTTAGGTTATGCGAGCCAAATGTTTGGCCTGCAGTTTGTGACACGCCTGCAGACGACGCCGCGAGCTACTGCAAAGTACTCGCGGCGTTTTTCATTCACCGGCATAATCGAGAAGCGGTCATGCTTCGGCAATGCAGGGTTCGCCAATCCCGGCGTTCGTAGGCTTGTAGCTTGCGATGGCCGCCCTTTCCCGCCGTTGCTTGTGGCGGGAGGAGTCGAAATTAACGTCAAATCCGCTGAACTCTTCTCGCGTCTCATTGAATCCTCTCGCATCGAACACTTGTGACTTCGGCGAAATGACGACACTCATTACCAAGTTGAATATGATGGTTCGGTGCATGTGCCGCATCGGAGTGAACAAACTGTGAATTCGATCTACCGCTACGCTGTGTTGGGTTTTCTCATGTTGCCTGTTTGCAGTTCAGTGCGGGCCGACATTGTGTATAGCCTGACGGGTCAGACCATAGGCAACAACTCTGTTTCCGGCACAATTACGACCAACGGGACTATCGGTGCGATCTCGGCATCGGACATCGTCTCGGCGGATCTGATGGTATCTAGCGGGGACAGCTCCTTCCCACTTGATGCTGTGCCCCTTGCTTTCGAAACGGTAGAAGCCACACCGACTTTCTTGGAATGGCAGGGATTCGGTTTCGACACCATTCAGTTCAGCGATGACGTTGGAGGAACGGGGATGAATCGGTGGCTACTGCTCAGAGAGTCAGCCACCGAACGAGTGCTCATCGTCGATGGTGCATTGGAGCGTCTCAACGTATCGCCAACACCACATATATTCGCCGTGGCGGTACCGGAACCAGACTGCTTCAGTTTGGTGCTGTTCAGCGGGATCGTTGTTCTGGCATGTCGAACTACACGACCCTAATGGCCGGAGGTGAGGGAGGTAATTCAGGCTTTCGCAGCCCATCTCCAGCGTTTGGTCACTGAGGTAAGGCTCCATTCCCACCGCCGCGACCAGTAGCCTCGTCCTGGTCCAGGGTAAGAAATGATGTGTTTCAGATCTTCAGTTGCCTTGCCAAATCGCCAGTCGAAACATGCTCGATTTTTCCGATGGGATGTCGACTGAGCAGGAAGACTTTCTACTGAACGGCCGGAAGCAACGCAAAAAAGTGAGCGAAAACGATGGCCGCTTCAAGGGCGATGATGGCCAAGCGACTGCCGCCATTCACAGAAGATCGTACGACGCTGGTAAATAGGGCAATCGGACAGATGATTAGAGCTGCAATTGCAGGGAATACGATCCATTGAAGAAGTCTAGCAGCCGCAAGCGGAATCGTGATTACGCGTGAATCAGCGAAAGAGAAGAAAGCAGTGATGCACAGTGCAGCCACATGG
>CAZFWL010000636.1:2626-2859 GCA_964522775.1 uncultured Halomicronema sp. | reverse complement strand
TAAAGCCTTCTTGATTTCATTATGGAGGAAATCGACCGTTCCTCCCGGAAAACCGTTAACGGGATCTTTACTTCATCCCCGCGAGGACTCCGTATAGTTAGAGAGAATTATGTTGTCGGACGACTTGAGACAAATGCGATCAATGCTTTGCGGGATGCTGCTGTTGGGCAGTTGCCTGACGCTGACAGGATGCTGGAATCGGCTCGACACGATCGCCGTCGAGCAAGAAATCG
>CAZFWL010000636.1:0-2616 GCA_964522775.1 uncultured Halomicronema sp. | reverse complement strand
AAAGCCAGAGTCGCCGACTCTCTCTGGCCGAAGTGCGCTGTCCGGCGAATATTGCCAAGCAATCGGGCGCATACTTCCGCTGTGTTGGCTATTTGCGACCCGAAGGCGAATTCACTATCAATGTGGTGCAGCAAGATGCCCAGGGCAGCATTGCCTGGGATGTACCCAGTTCCAGCGTGATTCTGAACATGGCCAAGGTCGAAGACAAACTGCAGCAGGACTTTGCCCAAGCCTTTGCCAAGCGCGCCACGGTGGATTGCGGTGACCTGTATCGGCTCAACCAACCTGGTGAACAGTTTGCCTGTGAGGTGGTGGGTGGGGTTGTCATTGGCGCAGAACAGGTCACGGATTTAGTGGTCAAAGTTGACCCTGACGGTAATCTCACCTGGTATGAAAATCGTGAAGCGATCGCGCCTGCGGCTAATGTTTCGGACCCAGCGGGAGAGAGTGATACCGACGCGATTTCGGGGGATGCTCAATCCTCTTCAGGGGAAGGCTCGACGCCTTCATCTTCCTCAACCACCGATACAGCCTCCCAAGGCTAAAAGCTCGTAATTGCAGGAACTCGGGAGTTTTTGCGTGCGTGTGTGCTTAGCGATGACGACTGAGGGGCAGCCCGTTGGCAGCATTGCTACGTGGTCAAACTGAAACGGTTTAATCAACCTTGGGCCTAGGGATACTCCGCAGCGTTGCTCGAATCAATAGATAGCGCAGCGCCTAAGCGGGTTCAAAGCTGCCGTCAGTCAGCGCAAAGCGAATGTATGGTGAGTACAGTTCCGGTTCTAACAAAAACGAGTCATGGCCCTTATTCGAGTGCACCGTAATATATTTCACTGGCACTTCCGCCGCCTCTAGGGCTTTGACGATCGCAAACTGTTCTTCTGGGTAAAAACAGACATCGGAGTCAATGCTAAAGACCAAATATTGCTGGTGCTCACAGCCCTGAAAAATCTTTGGCGTCACGGCTTCCAGACTGTAGCCCCGCCAGACATCCATGATCCGCAGGTAGCTATTGGCATCAAAGCGCTCGGCAAACTTTTTGCCCTGATAGAACATGTAAGACTCAATGGGCGTCGAGAGTTCATATCGGTGGTCCGCCGGATCGGGCTGCATGACCTCTTGTTTTGCCCGCCTTTCCAGAACGTCTAGGGAAACAAATGTCTTATGAGAAATCATCCTCGCCAGGATGATGCCGGACTTTGGGTGGGGGCCATCGTAGTAATCGCCGTTGTTAAATTCAGGGTCGTTGCGAATGGCCACAATTTGCTCAAAACTCTGGACCCGTTGAATCACGGTTGTTTGAAATCCCGAGGCCAGGGGAATCACCCGCTTGACTCGATCCGGAAACCGAGTGGCCAAAAGGATTGCCAGCATTCCGCCCAGAGAGCCGCCGACCGTGGCGTGTAAGCAGTGAATGCCCAAGTGTTCGAGCAATAGGATCTGACTGTGAACAATATCTGCCGCACTAATCTTGGGGAAACGACTGCCATAGGATGTCCCCGTTTGCGGATTGATAGATCGCGGCCCAGTTGAGCCATAGCAGCTCCCCAGGTAGTTCACACAGATCACAAAATAAAGGTCGGTATCCAGCGCTTTACCGGGACCGATAAATTCATCCCACCAACCCGTGACACACTCATCGGTCCACAACGGGGCAACACCTGGCACAGCCAAGTTAACGCCCGCCGCATGTTGACTGCCGGTCAAGGCATGAAAGACCAAAATGGCATTACTGGAGTCAGCGTTGAGCAGGCCATAGGTCTCGTAGGCCAGCGTTACGGCTTCTAGAGACTCACCCGATTCTAAAGTGAAGGGTTGGTGGAGGTGAAAGAACTGAGTGGTAACAGGACCAATGGTCATGGGGCGGTATCGCTCAGGTTGAGGAGCTGGCACAAATGAAAACGACAGGGGATGGGAGCCCGATGAGCAGTCATGTCCCTAGAGACTCACCTTGTTAGGAGTGGGGGATATCTATTCGATTGCCATCGTGATCGAATAGATATCCCCGGTCTACCTTGACAGGGACATCTGGGATTTACCGGGCAAACCGACTGGGTAATCGATAATCCCCTTTAAACCTGGGCCAGGGCCTGTTTTAAGTCGCCGATGATATCGTCAACATCCTCAATGCCAATGGCCAAACGCACTAGCTCCGGCGAAATGCCTGAACTGGCGAGGTCAGCTTCCGACAGTTGGGAATGGGTGGTGCTGGCAGGATGAATCGCCAAGCTCTTCGCATCGCCCACATTAGCCAGGTGCGAGAAGAGGTCTAACTTTTCAATGAAAGTTTTACCCGCATCGGCTCCGCCGGTAATGCCAAATACCACCATCGCCCCGAACCCTTTCTTCAGGTAGCGCTTCGCGACCTCATGGGCTTTGTCTGTTTCCAAACCGGGGTAGCGGACCCACTCCACCTTGGGATGCTGCGTTAAAAATTCAGCTACCGCCATGGCATTTTCACAATGGCGTTGCATCCGCAAGTGCAGCGTTTCGATGCCCTGTAAAAACATCCAAGCATTGTCGGGGGAAATGCAGGCCCCCAGATTTCGTAAGGGGACGAGACGCATCCGCAGCGTGTAGGCGAGCGGTGCTAGGGGCCCCAAATCATGGGCGAAA
>CAZFWL010000635.1:0-2861 GCA_964522775.1 uncultured Halomicronema sp. | reverse complement strand
AGCTCAACATCATTCGCGCCATTAACGATTATCTATTCGCGGCTCAAGGCTTTGTCGGAAATACTCAGGACTATTACAATCCGCAAAATAGCTTTCTCAACCATGTGCTTGATCGCCGCACCGGCATTCCGATCACTCTTTCCCTCGTCTATTTAGAACTTGCTAGCCGCATTGACTTCCCGATGGCTGGAGTCGGTATGCCTGGGCACTTTTTAGTGCGACCGACGCTGGCTGAGATGGCGATTTTTGTCGATGCCTTTCATCAAGGCGAAGTCATGTTTGAAGAAGATTGCCGCGATCGCATCAAAGAAATGTATGGCGCAGAAGCGCGAATGCTCCCGCAACACCTCGAACCCATTGGCAAAAAACCCTTCCTCGCCCGTATATTGACCAATCTGAAAGCCATCTACTTACAGCGTCAGGACATTGTTCGGGCACTAGCGGCGATTGACCGTATTTTGCTATTGCTGCCCAATGCTCTGATGGAAAGGCGCGATCGTGGTCTTATTTACTACCGCGAAGGCAAACTTGCCGAAGCAAAGGCCGATCTTAAGTACTACCTCCTCAATCACCCTAGTGCTCCTGACAGCTTTGAAGTTCAGCAAGTCTTGAGCCAGATTAACGCTGCGTTGAGCGAATAAAGCGAATAAGTCGACGCCTATTCCCCAATCAAGTCAGACTTACGCAGAGAGATAAAGACATACAGACTCTCCAGCCCAGTTGTTTCTTCCCACTAGAAATGTCCTGTGTTGTTAGCACTCTTGCTGTCAAGAAGCTGATCATTCGGTTTGCCAGTCAGCCCGCGGCCAGCACCGCTGCCGCTTGCTCAATCTCTACAGCCACCTAAAAGGGTTACACTTCAACTCTCTCAGAGGTGTCCAAGGACTTTTGGCGAACCGCCAAAAAGCAACCTCAAAATGTTTTCATTGACACACGCAGATTTTCTTCAGTATGATTGGAGCTTGTGACCTCAATAGAAAATCACATCATTCAACTTAATTTGACGACCCAATGCCAACTATTCAGCAGTTAGTTCGCCTCGAACGAGCCAAGTTACAAGAGAAAACTAAGTCGCCTGCGCTTAAGAGCTGTCCTCAGCGGCGTGGCGTTTGTACCCGCGTTTATACAACCACTCCTAAGAAGCCTAACTCTGCGCTTCGCAAGGTGGCTCGGGTTCGCCTGACTTCCGGCTTTGAAGTGACTGCTTACATTCCTGGTATCGGCCATAATCTACAAGAACACTCCGTTGTCATGATCCGTGGTGGTCGTGTTAAAGACTTACCAGGTGTTCGCTATCACATTATTCGCGGCACTTTGGATACGGCTGGCGTGAAAGACCGTAGACAGGGACGTTCCAAGTACGGCGCGAAGAAGCCTAAGGAATAGTTGGCTAATCGCCTAATTCCTAGATTTACTGCTTTAGCCGTCTGAGGGTGTGGGGGCATGCCTAATTAGACGTTAAATTTATTCCCGAAAATTTTCCGCACATTTGCCATCTCAGCTAAGGATAGTTATGTCTCGTCGTACTTCTGCACAAAAGCGGGTAGTTCCACCCGACTCGGTTTACAACAGTCGCTTGGTCAGCATGATGATCCGCCGAATCATGCTAGACGGTAAGAAGTCCGTGGCTAACGGCATTGTTTACGACGCGTTTACGATTATTTCTGAGCGTACTGGCAGCGATCCCCTAGAAGTCTTTGAGGAAGCTGTCCGCAACGTCACACCGTTGGTTGAAGTTAAAGCCCGACGTGTAGGTGGTGCAACGTATCAGGTGCCTATGGAAGTCCGCCAAGACCGTGGCACGGCTCTGGCGCTGCGATGGATCACCCAGTTTTCTCGCTCTCGCGGTGGTAAAACGATGGCGATGAAGTTGGCAAACGAACTGATGGACGCAGCTAACGAGACTGGTAGCGCTGTCCGTAAACGTGAAGAAACCCATCGTATGGCTGAAGCTAACAAAGCTTTCGCACACTATCGTTACTAAAGTTCGAATCCTTTCTAAGTCCTTAATTGTGGGCATCTGACGTTTGGTGTTGTAAGCGACAAGCTGAGCATCATGTTGTCTGAATGGCTTAAGGAGAAATCTGTGGCACGCACAAATCCTCTCGAAAAAGTTAGAAACATTGGGATTGCCGCTCATATTGATGCGGGCAAAACTACGACAACTGAGCGGATTTTGTTCTACTCCGGTGTTGTTCACAAGATCGGAGAAGTTCATGATGGCACTGCAGTCACGGATTGGATGGCCCAAGAACGCGAACGGGGCATCACAATTACAGCAGCTGCGATCAGTACTAACTGGCGTGAGCATCAGATCAACATTATTGATACGCCTGGCCACGTTGATTTCACCATTGAGGTGGAACGTTCAATGCGGGTTCTAGACGGTGTGATTGCCGTATTTTGTTCAGTTGGGGGAGTCCAACCTCAGTCTGAGACTGTCTGGCGGCAAGCAAACCGTTACAGCGTGCCCCGAATTGCTTTCGTCAACAAAATGGATCGCACGGGAGCTAACTTCTTCCGTGTTCATCAGCAAATTCGCGATCGCCTGAAAGCCAATGCGGTGCCGATTCAAATTCCCATTGGTGCGGAAGATGGCTTTACCGGAGTCATCGACTTAGTGAAGATGCGGGCTCGCATTTATAACGATGACCTGGGCATGGATATGGTCGATACTGACATTCCTGCCGAGATGCTCGAAGTCGCAGAGAAATATCGCACTGAGCTGCTTGAGGCGATCGCCGAAACTGATGACATCCTCATGGAGAAGTACCTGGAAGGGGAAGAATTGAGTGATGCCGAAATCGCCTTAGGCATTCGCCGCGCAGTATTGACTGGTGAAATCGTACCGATGCTCTGCG
>CAZFWL010000634.1:0-2862 GCA_964522775.1 uncultured Halomicronema sp. | reverse complement strand
AGGCGGTGCACAAATGCCCCGAGTTCTGGTTACCGGTGGCGGCAGCAGTGCCAATGTGCCGTTCATCTTTAACACGGCTGATCTTACGGGTGACTAGCCGCTTCCTCGGCTTCAGCTTGCAAGATTGATTGCAAGCGATCGAGCGATTTGAGGGTGCTTGCTTTCATCGATGCAGCGTCTGTCTCAAGGGCAGGCGCTGTTTTCGTATTGTCATCAACTAAGACAGATGGTGGGGGAGCGGTTTCAAAACTAATGGTTGACGGTTCAGCGGGTGTCGCTGCTGTTTCGACCACCGAGTTGTTTTCCAGCTCTGCTGACGACGGAGTTGAGTCAGCCTCATTGGCTATATCTCCTGCTTCTTGGAGTGGCGAGGTCACTGTTGCCTTACTGTTGTCGTGGATTGCAGCCGCAGGCAGCTCAGCGTCGTTACTCTGAGTTTCCAATTGTGAGGCAGCTGCATCTCTACCAACCACTTCTGAGGGCTCATCTGAATAGGTCCAATTATCTGATAACGTTAATGGCTTTAAGGCCGCTGCGGGAGTCTCAGAGTTAATGGCTGGTGCTGGTGCTGGGATTTTCTGAGTCGCCGCTGTTGAATCTTCAGGAGAGTTGACTGAATCTGCTTCTGCCCGTGACAGGAAATTTGTAACAGCTTGACCCAGGCGTCCTAGACGGCGAGGCTTAAGCTGGTGTTCGCTGCGATTAACCGGAGGCTGACTATCGCTGGATGGTAGGTTCCTCTCGTCGTTGTTAAGGGCAGTCATCGCAACAACTTGAGACTCAGGATTGTCAGAGATAGCAGGTGCCGTTGCTGCATCAGCTGAGGGTTCAGGCGATTGCGCCACTGCGCTGGAAGCTGTTTCGTTACCGGGGAAGGCATCCAAGGCAAAGGGTACAGGGTCGATAATTGCTGCCGGGGCAGCGATCGCGGGCTCTAACTCGACAGCTACATCGCCGTTGTTCGGTACGGGAGCGGGAGCGATCGCCACTTGAGTTTGGGTGTTGAAAGCAGTGATTGCTCGGGCGATCGCATTGGCCCGTCTTTCTTGGTCATGGCTGATGGAATAAATGTTGTTGCCCAAACCGGGAGCATTCCACCGTTGTGTATCGGGGTCAATAAATGACCGCGTGCGTGCCCAGATAATCGCTTCTGAGCCCTGCATGCCTAAACTGTGAGCTTCTTTGAGCCAGTCGATATAACCCCCACGATCTAAAGCAGCCAGTGGCGCTTGATTGGCTAAGTCAATTCCATTCAAAATTTCTTCTTGTGTCAGCTGCAAACCCTGATCGAGAGCTTTTTGCCGCAAAGTTTCGGTTTGCGTTTTCAGTCGCCGCAGTTGCTTATCATCAGCTTCTTCTGGTGAGGCTGCCCCGTGCTGATACGAAAATGTGCCTAAATTCCAGACGCCATTACCTGGGTCAGAATGCCCGTAATAGGCCGGATTCTTATGGCCTTCAGGGGTGCGCGTACCCTCGGCACTGCCCACGGCTCGGGCTACGAGTGATTCGGTGCCACCCGTAAATAATGTGTGGAAGTTATCGAATGAGTATTCAAAGATAGTGGGCTCGGCCTGTGCGGAGGCTGGGTCAACGGCGACCGCATTGTCAGGGATAGATGGCTCAAACGTCTTGTCTTGAACACCAATAAATAAGGCGATTTTTTCTCGGGTTTTGATTGCAGAAAGCGCTTGGGCAGACTCTTCCGGAGTGGGGTCTGGCTGGGGAGCGATCGCGGTCTGTATGGCCTGTACGTAAGCCGGAATTGGCGGGGGTTCGGGCAACAATGCCTGTACAGAGGCCGTTGAACCAATGGCAACCGCTTCTAGCCCCCCATAAACGCCGGACGGGCGGCTGTTATCACTGGCCATCGGCGGATTTTCGGCCCCAGCGGGAATGGGTAACGGCGCTTCTGACTGGGCCAGGGCTTGCGCAGCAGCGGCTTCTGCTGCGATTTGTGCTGCCGCGGCTTCGGCTTCGGCGGCTTCTGCTGCTGCCTGGGGTGATGGTGATAACTCGAAAGACAGCGCGACATCGTTGCTGGCTTTAGCAGCACTGCTGACCCCAAAGGACATGGCCAGAGTACTCAGCGTTAGCAGGGCGCGATAATGTGACATCTCGGAGAACTCCTACATCAACTTAGGGACAGTAAATGTGCGAGAAGGGCAGTTAACAGGGACTCGGCAAAGCGCAGAATGAAGATCAGTGGTGGGGTTGAAATTGGCTGATCGTGAGGGTAGTAGCAGTCGACCTGACTTCGTAAGGCTGGTGGGGTGGAGGTCTAAAATCGCTGCAGCGATCGTTCCAGCACGCTGGTCGAGGGTTCCACAATGGCCCAAGTCCCGTCAGGTTGGCGACGCATGGTGGCGAAATGCAAATATTGCGATCGCCCCATGGAATCGCCCGCTTCGACTGGGCCAAGCTGAGGATTGATCAAGCCACAAAAGCGAAACAAATAGGCTGGTACTTCCGGTGAGGCAAAGAAGATACAGTCGGGGCCGTCAGCTGCTGCTTGGACTTCGCCGTCAAAGGGAGCGCGAACTCTGGCACCGCGCAACTGCATCGTGATATCGCCTAAACCAGCCACAACGCGAAATCCTTCGACAACCCGTCCTAGAGTCAGTTCCCAAGTTTGGTCAATCGCGACACTACGGGGGGCCGCGATCGCTTCATCACGACAGCTACTCAAGCTCGGCCCCAAGGCGAGACTTACTAACAGGAGTCCCCACAGCCGCCAGCGATGGAATCGCCGTGATCGCCCTAAGCGCCTTTGCCAACGGCGCGGCCACGCAGTCACCTTATTCAAAATTAAAGCGATACCCAGCATATTCATCGTTTTCGTACAGAATGACTAACTGTGTTTTG
>CAZFWL010000633.1:0-2870 GCA_964522775.1 uncultured Halomicronema sp. | reverse complement strand
GCTAAAACCTGCCGTCACTAACCTTACGATAGGAGTCCACTTTCTCGGTTGCTTTAGGAGACATTTGATGGGATTACCGTTCTGGAACATGAGTCAACGTCGTCTAACCCAGGCTTTCGTTTGGGGCGTCGCGGGCATGACTATGTTCACTGCTTGTGTCACGCCCCCTCACATCCCAGACGAATCCTCCGAAGATCCAGGCATGACTGAGCCGATGCCACCTGAGATGGTGCCAGAGCAAGTGAGCGATCGCGTCCTTGAACAAGCCGCCGCCGACTTGCAACTCCCAGTCAGTGATTTGAGCATTCTCCGCTTTAACCAAGAAGTCTGGAGCGATGGCTGCCTGGGTCTTGGAGGACCTGACGAAGGCTGTTTGCAAGCGTTAGTGCCTGGCTGGCAGCTCGAAGTGGTTCATCATGACGCCAGTGAGTTTTATCGCACCGACGACGATGGCGACGTGATTCGGCGTTCAACGCTGGATAACAATCTGCCGCCTTCCATTGCGACCAAGGTCATTGATTTGGCTTTAACCGAGACTGGGGTTCCGGCCAGTCAGCTGGCAGTGACAGCGGCGGAGCCACGATTGTGGGATGGCTGTCTCGGCGTCGCCCCCCCAAACACCCCATGTCCTCAAATTGCTATTTACGGTTGGCAGGCAGTGGTGACAGGCAACGGCATCACCTTGATTTACCACACCGATATGACTGGCGATGACATTCGACTCAATGATTTGGAATAAGAGCGATCGCAATATTGAGATCTCCGTAAGGACAAGATATTTGCGGAATCCCTCTTGAGTTCAACAAAAATACTATCGTGAGAGTGTATCTCTCCTAAACTCGTTGAATAGCAGTGCGAGAATCCGTCACCGTATCAAATCGATTATCTGGCTAGACGTAGGTTGCCCACACCGCCAAATCTAAACTCGCATATAGGCTTCGACCAACATACCAATCATCTTTTTGAGTTCTTCATGCTCAGAATAATTGGTCATGATTTTGAGTGCCCCTCCGAGCAATTCAGCCACAAACTAGGAAAGTGATTCCCAAAGTTTCCAGTAGTGCTGCGTACTAGCCCCAGCCAAGATAGTTCAACAGCGCCCGTTTTTCAGTAACCTGATCCTAGCGATTGAATCATCTAGGTCATTAATAATATCAACTGGACAACATTAGCCAGAGGTACGGTATCTTTCCAGAACTACTAGAAGCTCTTGAGCACATTTTGTTGCTTTTTCAGTCGTATCACACCTGCTCGCATTTACTCGCTCAATTTTTACGCCTTCATGTGCAAGCATCGTAGTGCGATCATGAGCCTCAGCAGGGGTTTCATGATGAACAGTATCACCATCCACCTCAATCGCCATCATGATGCCGTCTTTGATAATTATGAAATCTGGCTCTATTCGTCGGTAGGTTTCACCACCACGAATAAACACTGGCAATGGAGCAAATGAAATACCTAAAGCTTTCAAGGCTGTGTAGAGATTAATTTCAGGTTGCGAGCGAAACAAAAGACCGTCTTTAGTGCGATGGGCAAGATTGTCAGAACGGACACGCCCCTGGTTTGATACTCCTTCTCCTGAAAGCCACGCTTTTGCCTTATCTCTCCAAGCGGGAGAATTCTCTAATTCTGAGATAATAAAAACAGCGCCAATATAAATAGTTTTATCGCAAGCAGATGCCTTTTGAATCGCCTCCGTAATACCTTTCTGAACCAAGTCAAGTTCACTTTCTATCTCAAGAAATAACTGCTGCGGCACAGACAAATACAAATGATACTCGTCCGGCCCATCCCAGTTGCTATTTGTATTCCACAACTCCATATCTGGTTTGCTGTAAGCTAGGATAGCAACTTCTCTTGCTTTCCCAGATTTAGCTAATATTCTTGCAGTTAAAGCAATGAAGCCTTCTGCTCTATTTAACAATTTTTCTGAAATCATAAATAATCTATAAATATCATCAAGGATTTAGTTTTTACTTACTAAGTATGTATTTCAAGAAATAGATATAGCAATTTGATTGATCTTCCACACATATCTAGTTTACTGACAACTTAAAATTGTGCCGTTGTCATTGAAATTTCAAAATTTGATTCGTGACAGTTATATTTTTCCCCGACAAGTCCGCAATTGGCCAATAATAATCAAACGGTATCCATGACCTGATAAGACTGGTAGAGGAGATCCCTTCCGGTATTGCCGCCCTGAAGATAGGTGCAACTGCTGCTAATACGCTGCTGGAACGAAAATTAGATCGCTCATCTATTGCAGCCTAACCACGAGATGACACTTCCAGGTTCTGATACTCCTAATCATCCAAGCGCCAGCCTCTCAGACTCAGATGCTGGAAGCACGACTCACCGCGCCCAGCTCTGGAGCCGAGGCTGGGTTTGGGGTGCTTGGGTCGTTTACGTCGGTTACTTACTCCTCAGTGACTTACCACCAGGGCCATCGCTGCTGCATAATTCTCCCGACACTCTGCAGGAAGCCTGGGAACTCAGTCTAAATTTTTGGTTGGTGTTGCCAATACTTTTTCCGACCCAAGCACCCACCCTTCATCCCGCTCTAGAAGGCTTATTCAATTTAGTAGTGACTTGGGGTCTGCTGTTTTGGGGATTCGCCATCGACGGTCGCCAGCAGCGCGTGCCCATGCTCCCGTTTCTCATCGGCACGGCATTTTTAACTAACGTGTTTTATCTGCCGTGGTTGGGGCTGCGGCAGTCTCGACGAGATCGCCCCGCACTCCCCCTCAACCGTTTAGAAACCATCACCGAAAGCCGCGCCTATCCAATTGCTTTGCTGATTGTCATGTTGGCAGCGATCGCTTGGGCTCTGTGGGGACGCACTGGGTTTGGTGGTATCGGCGATCGCT
>CAZFWL010000632.1:0-2872 GCA_964522775.1 uncultured Halomicronema sp. | reverse complement strand
CTGGGGAATTTGCAGGCGCTCCATAACTTCGTTGACCTGCCGCTCGCGATCGCGCGCAGGCAATTGCCGCAGCGCTAACGGGTAATGCAGGGCTTCTCTGACCGTCATGTCTAAGAGTTGGCTGCTCTGCCGTACCAACATCACCCGCTGTCGGAGCTGCCGCACCGCGATTGTCTCCAACGGCTTTCCCTCTAGAGACAACGACCCACGGGTGGGACTGACCAAACGATTCATCAGCTTGAGGAGCGTCGTTTTCCCGGCTCCCGCTGGCCCCACCAGCGCCACAAATGTCTGGGGAGCCAAACTAAAGGACACGGTATCGAGAATGGGTTGCCCTTCGCGATCGCTGAAGGTGACGTCATCCAGTTCGTAGAGCCAGCGCAACGGCTAAATCCCCCCAGTCCAATGGGCTGCTGTCCAGATGGTCCAGCTGTCGATCAACAGCAGCAGGAGGCTAAATACCAGCAAAATCAGGTACATCCAGGGTTGGGCCAGCGGCTTGATGTCTCGCGTATCGATTTGAGTGTGCGCTTCGACATACCGCAATAGTTCAGCAAAGCCAGCAACGCGCATAGGCAGCAAAAACGCTCGCTGCTGTCCTGAACTGGTGAAGTAATAAACTAGGCCGCCTTGACCGGTCGTGCGTGGTTTGAGCGCCGTGATTTCGGTCCAGGTCAGTTGCCACTGACGGCGGAGCAGCCAGCTAATCCAACGCGGGTATCGGACAGCGATACCATCCGCATCCACTTCCACCTGCTCACTCAGACCGCCGTAGAGTAAAACGCCACCAAGCACGATCCCGATGCTGAGCACCCTCGACGGTACGGGCGCTTGAGTCACGTCGGCCAAAACTGGTAGCGGCATCGTTAGCCCGACATACAACAGTAGCAGCGTCACCCGGATCAGCGGTGATACACCAAACTGGCGAAAATTAGAGTTTGGCAGGGTATCGGGGGAAGACATCGTCGAAGGGGCTGACATAGACCAATGACAGGATATAACTACGGCTTAAAATATTTTGACACTCATCAGGAGATTGGGTGGCGTTCACAAAATTGAATATTCAGAGTGCTTCAAGCTCACACCAGTGCCAGGCTATCCACCGATTGGTTTGCTTAGCTTGATGGATGGCTATCCACCAGTGATCGATGGAGCATGACCGCATCGGCGTACTGGCCATTGGGCAAATAGACTCCGGCGGGAACGCGACCGATTTCCTGAAAGCCCAGCGACTCCCACAGTTTGAGTGAGGCGATGTTGGTGGCAAATACCAGGTTGTACATCACTGCTCGATAGCCGCGATCGCGGGCCAATTGCAGCATCGTTTCCCCCATCCAGCGGCCCAACCCCTGCCCGCGCATTTCCGGCGCTACAATAAATCCGGCGTTGGCAATATGACTGCACCGTCCCGGAAAGTTCGGCTTCAGATAGAAGGCACCGACAATTTGATTCGCGTTCGCAGACTCAGGCGAGGGTGCCTCTACAATCCGGACCACAAAAGCCTCGCCCTTACGCCAATAAGCCGTAAATTCCTCGACCGTTAGTGGCTCTAACTGCGGATAGCTGAGCCCCTCTGCCACCAGTTCATTAAGCATGGCTCGCACCGTTTCAATTTCGTGGTGCTGCATTACATCCAGACACACAGCAATGGATGATTTCGTTTGGCGGTAAATTGGGAGATCCACTGGCGATCGCGCTAAGTCGGTAAGGTTTGTTAATAGATCTGAGTGTTGCATGGCAATCGTACACGGAAGCTGGTTACCCGAACAGCAGCAGTTCCTTCTCTGGGGAGAGATGTGGCAGCGGCTCGATGCCAGCGACTTCCCGCCGGAGCCAGCGCTCCAAGATCATCCGTTTTGCATGGCCATGCCGGAGCTATTGGAACGCTTAAAAGCGATCGGTGGGTTGCCGAAACCGTTTTGGGTCGAGGTCGGCGACGGCGGTACTAAGCGCAGTCGCAAGAAGCAGGCGCGCGCGCTGGAGCAACTGTTGTCATTGCCAACGGTCATCACTGCTGACGCTTGTTTGCCCCAACACTCGGCGACTGATCTGGCGGAAGTGGCGGCGGACATCGCCCTCTATCCTTGGAAAATTCTTGGCGTTGGACTCACCCCAGCAGAAGCCGCGCAGTTTCTCGAAAGCTTGCCCTTGGGACAGAAGGAAGTGGCAGGCGTCGAAATCGGTGAAGACTTGCGCTTTTGGAGTCATGCGGCCCGATGGAGTTTGGATTTGCAGGCGCGGGGCAAATTTCTGCCCGCGATCGCCATCACCCCCAAAAAGAAAACGGAGGCCCGCTGGCAACTCCTGTTAGACAGCGACACTGATGCCCAACGCCTGCAACTATTTGGCAGCCATTTGCCGATCAGTTGTCGCACCTATCAGTCGCCACCGAAGGCCCGCAAAGGACAACCGCTGGGCGTGGCGGTGCCGCTGCCTACCGTCGGCTCCAGTTCCAATGCACTTTATGACTTTATGCAGCAGTTGGTAGATGCTCAGGTGCGATCGCAAGCCCAACCGGTGGGAAGCAATGAGGTGCTCAGCCCGGAACTGCCCCTAAGGGAATGGCTCGCGGCCCTTAGCAACTCCCAAAACGCGGTGATCGAAAGCAGCGCGATTACGGCCGCCCGCCTGCGGGATGCCCTCACCACCTGGACCACGCCTCTGCAAAGCAGCGTCGATGAAAATCGGTTCCGCGTCTGCTTTAAGCTCGAACCCCCCGCGACGGACGGCGAGTCCTGGCATCTCGGCTATTACCTGCAATCCCGCGACGACGATCGCTTTTTGGTGGCCGCCGACACCCTGTGGGACTATCCGGTCGATCAAGCGACCATCGACGGACAGGTGATTCCCAATCCTCAAGAAACGCTGTTGG
>CAZFWL010000631.1:0-2874 GCA_964522775.1 uncultured Halomicronema sp. | reverse complement strand
CAGGCGCAGCTTTGTTGATGAGGGAGGCGATCACCGTGAGCACGTTATCCTGCCAGCTGATGGGAGGATGATTGCCACGGGGACGCGCAGCTGTTCCCAACAGCATGAGTCCAGCAACTCGCTGAGGCTGCTGAAGTGCGAGTTCCATCGCTAAGATGCCGCCTAAAGACCAGCCTAAAATCAGACATTGTTCGACGTTATGGCGATCTAGCAGCGCGTTTAAATCGGTCAGATGATCGGTCATCGTGAATGGTGTAGTCGCAGGACTGTGACCGTATCCGCGTAAATCTGGTGCGATCGTGGTGTAGCGCTGGGATAGCTTGTGGGTGAACACGCTCATACAGGCGGCATTCCCCGGATGACCATGTAGACATAGCAGTGGATATCCCTGACCGCTGATCTCGGCATTCAGTTGCATAGCTGTTGTTAATGAAATTTGGGTGGGCGGGGAGGTGTTCTGCGTGCGCTGATCAGAGGGTATTAGCCAAAGGCTAATAGCTGAAAGGTGTGTTGGAAAGCGCTATCAACCTACCAGCAAATTTATGCAGGCACCGCGTTCTTGTGTCGAATGTGATGAAATCAGGCAAAGGTGATGTTCGGGTAAGCGTTGATCATTACCGCTCTAACAGCAACACCGCAACTACCCGGTTTGGCAGTCGCGGTGTTGAAGAAATAGGGACTCACAGATATTGATGGAGCGATCGCCGTAAACCTAGCGGCCAGATCTGAGCCCAACCATCAGGACTGTTTCTCAAAGTCCAATGACGCCGAATTAATGCAGTAGCGCTTGCCGGTAGGAGCCGGGCCGTCGTTAAAAACGTGGCCCAGGTGAGCACCACAGTTAGAACAGTGGACTTCAGTGCGCACCATAAAGAAGGTGCGATCCGTCTCAGTTTCTACATTTTCAGTATTGGCGGGCGCCCAAAAGCTCGGCCAGCCAGTGCCAGAGTCGAACTTTTCATCCGAGTGAAACAGCTCAGTACCGCAGCAGATGCATTTATAGGTACCGGGTTCTTTGTTGTCGTGATAAATCCCAGTGAAGGCGCGTTCAGTGCCTTTCTCACGAGTGACGTGGTACTGCTCCGGTGTGAGTTGGTCTTTCCACTCTTGCTTGGATTTTTGAACTTTCTGAACCATGGCAATATGTGTTGATTCCCAGATATATCAATAGTTTGGCTAGCAGCCGTCAGAGCCACTTTGTAGCCAGTACGTCTTCATCGTAACGTAGCGGCTTTGTAATCTCTGCGGTGGGTCAGGCCCTCCGATTTTCGTGATCTCACCACCCTCATGGCATCAAGATGCGCCGATAAGCAACCAAATTCCGGCGATCGCAATCAAAACTCCTAGTACAGCCCGCCCGGTAACGCGATCGCCCAGGCCAGCAGCAATGGGCAACACAAACAGCGGACTCGTTGCCAACAGTGCCTGCGCAATCCCCGCAGGGGTGAATTTGAAAGCGACCTGCTGCAACCAAATGGCTAGATACGTGCCAAGAAAAGCGGCAACTCCTAATAGAGGAAGAATTTTCCGCGATCGCAAGGGCCGTAGTTTCTGGGAGATTGAGCCTCGGCTGCCGACCAAAATCACGAGAACGATCACGCCTGCGGTAATGCGCAGTAAGCCACTCCATAAAGGATCAACGGTGGTATTCGCCAGTGCCCCGCGAGACATGACGGCCCCACTCGCTTGTCCCAGCTGAGCCAACACACTCCAGGTAAGGCCCGCTTTGACGTTGATGGAGTCTCGGTCAATCGCTGGCACCCGTTCAGAAATGACCCAGGCCACACCCCCGACGGTGAGTAAAATACCGCCCCAGGCGATCGCACCTAATCGTTCCTGCAGAAAGATCAGGGCAATTAAAGCTGTGAGGGGCGGTGAGAGGGTTTCTAGCAATAGAGCACGCCGCGCGCCTAAATAGTTGATCGATTTAAAGAAAGCAGTATCGCCTATGCCAATACCCACGACGCCACTCAACATGAGCCAGAAGATAGCCAGAGAAGGTAACTGAGGTTGTAAATTTTGCTGGATGATGAGCGTGAAGACGATGAGGGCGATCGCAATGCTCCCTTTCGCCAAATTCAAAATTAGCGGACTTAGGGATTTGCCCAACTGTCCAAAAATCACTGTCGACAGCGCCCATAAAAATGCCGCAGTCAACGCTGCGACTTCCCCCCCTAACATGCGACTGGCACTCCACTCACTGCGCTGTCGTTATGGTGACATATCCCGACACTAGCAATAGAGCCGAGATTCAGGCATATTCTCCAGTTGTTGTTGGGCATTGTCAGCAGGGCGAATAATTAATGGCCATCATGAAGGATGAGCATAGAGCTTTTAGCTGACCTTGTTGTCCCTACAGCCGTCAACGTCTGCCGTAAAATGACACCTCGACATCGGCATACCAGCCAGGCCCCATGTTTTCGTATAAAAAGACCCGCTCTACTTGGTAATAAACCCCATCATGAAATAAACAATCGCCGACTCGCGGAATGATGGGATATGTCGCAAACCATAGACCGTCTTTGACCGGAGCTTTAGGGTTAGTGTTGCGGGCGGCAAGATAAAAAATTTGCACCTTATAAATACCCCCCGCGATGGAACCGGCGGCCGGAGGAAGCGCGGGCATCGACGACGAGGATTTTTTACTGCGCTTTGAGCGAGCTCGACGTTTGGGCTTTTCGGAACTGTCAGAACTATCGGAGTTGTCTGACAGCGATTTATCTTGTTCGTCGTCCACGATATATCTGGTAGGTTCAACTCAACTTGAGATCGCTTGTGGCAATCATAAAAAATCTTGCTCACTTTGCAACGGGTGAGTCAGGCAATCTTCTGAGAGTGCGACACTACATTTTGTGTATAAATGCAAAAGCACAC
>CAZFWL010000630.1:0-2876 GCA_964522775.1 uncultured Halomicronema sp. | reverse complement strand
GTGGCATGATTACCTTGCCCAAGCGACCCGAAGGCGGCGTTATCAAAGTCGAGTCTGATGCAGAGATGCAAGCCTTTGCCCAGCAATACCGCACCCTAGGCGATCTCTATGAAGGCTCTGCTGAGGAAAAGCAGGGCGCTATCCTCATTGATGCTCACTTTGCCGCTAACGCTGCCGGTGCGACCTGTACTGCTCGCCCCGAAGACACTGATGTCGCCGCTGATGGCACCTTGTTTATTGCCTTTACCTCTGGCGGTCCTGGCGGCGATGGTGGTCCTGATAACGCAATTTTTCAAGGACCCAATGGCGAAACCCCTTACGAGCACGGCTGGATCATGAAGTTGCAAGAAACAGGCACCGATCCAGCAGCCATGACTTTCACCTGGGAAATGATTGCACTGGGGGGTGAGCCCGCCGAGGGGGGCTTTGGTTTTTCCAATCCCGATAACCTAGAAATCGACAGCAGCGGCGATCTGTGGATGGTGACGGATATGTCTACCAGTAAGCACAATCGCGAAGTTGCCAGCCGCATTGACGAAGAAGGCAATCCGGTTAGCCAATCCAATCTACGAGGACTCTTTGGCAATAACTCAGTGTGGTACATTCCCACCTCAGGACCGAATGCTGGCGAAGCCTTGATGTTTGCCTACGGCCCTATGGAATGCGAAATGTGCGGGCCATTTATCACTCAAGATCAGGCCACCTTGTTCTTAGCCGCTCAGCATCCTGGCGAGACCTATGGAACTCGCCAAAATGGAGTCTCTGAGACGCGCACATTTGCGATGAAAACCACCGACGGGCAATTATTCACCCAAGCACGCAATGTACCTCTGGGATCGAATTGGCCTACTAAGGAGGTCAATGCAGCCCCGCGTCCGGCAGTAGTCGCTGTTCGCAAAATTGACGGCGGCCCTTTGGTTTAGTTGAAATTTAGTCTGGGACTAAATGCCGCCATTCATGGCATCCAGATGAGCTGAGAAAACCAGAAGACAAGCAAAGAGGGGAGATTGATACCAATCTCCCCTCTTTGAGTAAATCTGAACTTTTGACCAACTATCTAAGTTGTGAGCAGCTAAAAGAAGTTAGGCTGCGTCAAAATCTTCTTCCAGATAGCCGTAGAAAATGCCTTGAATTTTGACATCTACAGGCTCAGCAGTACCCATATCAGTATCAGAGGGCTGAACCGCTTCAAAGGTTCCACCAATCTCGCCAGTCTCCGGATCAACCTTAGAGACCATCAAAGAAATATGACCTTCCAAAACATCGAAGGCCTTGGTGTTTTCCCGAAGCAAGTCTTCATCACCACGAGCAGGTAGTGCCACAGCGGTATCGTAACCTGTCGCCAAGCCACGTCCCTTTGGATCTAAGAAATTCGAAGTTCTGTAGGAAGGAACTCGATAGTCACCTTCGAAGTCGGTGTAGGTGGTCACCGCGTTTAGATCACTCTGTGAGCGAGCTTCCAAGCCCTTAACTGTGAAGAGGAAAGGTTCTTGCTCACCACCGGGAAGCTGAACAGTAATAGCTTGGAAATCAATACCGCCTTTCTCGAGAAAGCTCAGGCTACCGTCATCTTCGAGGACGAGGTCACCACGGACTTGGTCAAGGGAAGATGTATAGCGAGTTAATGACTTACCCGGAATGAATTCCGCTTCGCGGCGGCTGTTAGTCGGCTCTTCTTTGATGAAAAAGTTAGTCGGCTCTAAGCACAGGCCAGCAATTTGATAGGACTGATCAGCACTAACTGGAATCGTACCTCTAGCGGTCTCAGAGAGCTGAGGACACTTGTTTGCCAACCCAGTATTGCGAATCTCGTCATAGGTTAGGGGAACGTCAGCGGTGGCAACGGGGCCACTACTACAAGCGGTTACGAATCCCAGGCAAACAGCCAGGAAAGCCACAATGAGCGCGCGATACCTCATGGTCAACCTCAAAAGCAATAGAGTCTCTATATGAAATGGAGTTCTGTCAGAGCAGAATATTAATCTCGACTTTGGCAAACTGTTGAAGCAGTTTTATCGGTTAATCGCAGATCAAGTGAACTCAGCTATGAACGATGCCAGGTATACAGGCTGATAGTGTCCTCATAAAGAGTTCCAAAAATGGAATACCTAGCGACGGTTCTGGAGTCGTAGATGGATGCGATCCAAAGCCTCAAGTTAGCATTCTACATGGCTCAGCGACGGAGCACGGTAGAGTCGTGAGATTCCGAGCTTAAAGTTAAGAAGTGTAAATCAGATTAATTTCTGGATGCTGAGAGAGAAACCGATAAAGTAAATGAGATTTCACTGATAGGTCTAATGGGAAAGAATCACGATGGGAGATCGCATTGATATTGATTTTGACCAGTTGCCAGATGATCTTAAGCAACTAGCACAAACAGCTGAGCAAGCGGCGATCGTCCGCATCGGGGATGAAATTGCCCTGTTGGGACTGTTGCGATTGTTAGAGGAACTGCACAGTCAGATTCGAGATGCCTGGTTTCAAGATTCTTTGCCCACCAATCGCCAGCGCCTGTATGCGCTACTTCGCGATATCGAAGTCAGCGGCGGCTGGCCTTACATCCAGCGGATGCGATTACACGCTTTGTTGGAACAATTCGAACTCGCTGAGGCCATTGCTGAAGCAGAAGCCAATGAAAATAGCGATACTGACGATGCCGAAGGCAATTTAACCACTACCGATTAGAATGGGTCATCGATTTTCGCTATGGGGCTAAACAGTCGTTTGCCGACCTTTGCTACAGCTAGGCATCGGGATTGTCGGACTCTGTAGGTGTCGCTCGCAGCGGGAAGGTCGACGATGTTGAATTGCTACGACTAATTGGGAAACTTCCGGGGCATCAAACGCATCACTGAGACAGCACGAACAAGACCACG
>CAZFWL010000629.1:0-2886 GCA_964522775.1 uncultured Halomicronema sp. | reverse complement strand
CTTTACCGGCCAATACAACACCGCCGATCGCGCCACCGATAATGGAAAACCCAATCGCGATCAACAACCAGGCAAAACCAGTTTCTAGGGTGATGCGCTGATTCAAAAAGTCTTGAATAAACCCCTGAATCAGAGGATCTTGAAGAATCTCTTGCATAGCCAACCTCGTGAGAAATGTGAAATTTGTGAAATAAACAAACGAGACCGCACCGAATAATTAGCCCACCTTTTCGGCTAAGAGCTGGGCAATTCCGGCATGAGCGCGACGCACAGTTTTAGCCTGCGCCATTTGCTGGTATCGCAAGAAAATTTGCTCGGCCTCTTGATAATGCGTCGATGCCTGGGCCAAGTTTTTGGGATTACCGTTTTCCGGGTTCTCCAAATCATCTGGTAGGTTCATCAACACATTCGCCCGATTCGCAATCGTGTGGGCATAGACCAAAGGCGTATCGTGAGCCGTGCGCACTTTCAAAGCTTCGTCATAGGCTTTGAGCGCCCGCACATTGTTGTCAACTGGGTGAGTGCTCGGCAAATATTGTAGGGCGTTCCCCAAGTTGTTTTGCAACATGGCGTACTCGCTGGGATGATCAATCAAACTGATCGATTCCAGGGCTTGTTCAAAGGTCTGAATGGCGATCGCCTGCTTCAAATCATCCCGCCCGATGGCCGAAGTCATCGACAAATAGGCGATCGCAATGTTGTTCTGCAAAATCGCAAATTCTTGCGGATACGCGTTGGCGGTAAAGACGCCCAAAGCTTCCTGATACAGGCGTATGCAGTCCGGCAACTGCGCCCGATGATGCGGCACCAGAGACTGCATCACCAGCCCCAAATTCATCTGAGTTTCCGCCCGTTCAACCGAGTCTCCATACTGCTGCAAGACCGGCAAAGCCGACTCATACAGATCTTTGGCCACCGTGAGCGTTTCCAAGTCTTCGGTTGGCAGCGATCGCAATGCAGTCGCCTTGCCCACCTGCGATCGTGCCACCAGCAACGGAGACTGATCTTGACTCAGCTCCAGCGCATGGTCATACAGCACAATTGCCTGCTCCAAAGGATGACCGTCTTCAGGCTTTTGCTGCAGCCGATGGGCCATCTCTAAAAGCATTTCAATCTTTTCTACCGGAGTAGCCGCATCAGCCTCTAGAGCCTCAATCGCCACTCTTACCGCAACATCAATCTGACTGCTAGACACAGTATTTATCAAGCTCCCAAGCAACTGCCGACAGTGGATTAGCAAGCACAGGAGGTCAGTCAAAGTTTGAGTCTTCGCAGCTTACCAGCAGGTTCATGGAATCCCCTGCGATCCCCGTTATTTTCTTAAGATTCTAGGAGCTGATTAGCATCAAAACCCAGCTTTTCTTATTATTTCACTCAGGTAAAATCTTGTTTAAAAATGAATTATCGTCAAGCAAAAATTGCAATTACATCAACAATGAAATTGAGGCACCTGCTAAAATCCCATGTATTTAGAAGAGTAACTCGGCACTTTCTACTAGTCTCTTAATGGGAAGACTAAGGTTTTAATTCCGATCCAGATTCGCTACCAAAATCATGAGAGTAATCGCTTTGTACATCAGACGAATTAATAGCAGAGGATATTTCAGACACTCCATAAGCAACTGGGGATCGTAAAGAAACATTGCCTTAGTTAACATCACAATGAGACATATACGGTTTCTTGAAGGTCGAGTGCTCAATCAATGCTTTTTCAGGAATGCTATTGGGAATACAGTGGATTTATGTAGGCAACTCGGGGCAGAGAACGCGAACTTTTCTGAACTGAGGTAACTCAATGGCTAATGTGTTGTGGCTCCAGGGCGGTGCCTGCTCTGGCAACACCATGTCGTTTTTAAACGCGGAAGAACCCAGCGTTTGCGACTTGATCACGGACTTTGGTATTAACGTTTTGTGGCATCCCTCCCTCGGTATGGAGTTGGGGGAGGCTTTACAGCGGCTACTGCGAAACTGCATTTCGGGCGAAACGCCACTCGATATTCTCGTGTTTGAGGGCAGCGTGGTGAATGCGCCTAATGGTACGGGTGAGTGGAATCGCTTTGCCGATCGCCCCATGAAAGACTGGCTACAAGACTTGGCGGGCGTCGCGAAATTCGTTGTCGCGGTGGGTGATTGTGCGACCTGGGGCGGCATTCCGGCCACTGCGCCCAACCCTAGCGAGTCCGAAGGGCTACAGTTCCTCAAGCGTAAAGCGGGTGGCTTTTTGGGCAACGAGTATAAGTCCCAAGCTGGCTTCCCCGTGATCAACATTCCGGGCTGTCCCGCTCACCCAGACTGGATGACCCAGATTCTGGTGGCGATCGCCACTGGCCGCCTCGACGACATTAGCCTCGACGAATTCAACCGGCCCCAAACCTTCTTCAAGAGCTTCACGCAAACCGGTTGCACCCGCAACATTCACTTTGCTTACAAAGCGTCGAGTGATGAGTTTAGCCAGCGATCGGGCTGCTTGTATTACGACCTCGGCTGCCGAGGACCGATGACCCACTCTTCCTGCAACCGCATTTTGTGGAACCGGGTTTCCTCCAAGACTCGCGCTGGCATGCCCTGTCTGGGTTGTACTGAGCCCGAATTCCCGTTCCACGATTTAGCTCCAGGCACCGTCTTCAAAACCCAAACCATCATGGGTGTGCCGAAAGAACTACCCGAAGGCGTCAGCAAAAAGGACTATGCCTTGCTGACGGTAGTCGCCAAAGACGCCATGCCCGCCTGGGCCGAAGAAGACATCTTCACGGTGTAATTCCCACTTTGGAATTTGACACGACAATGCGCCGATCCCCCGCTGTCGCCGCCTCCTTAAAAAGGGGGCTCTTATCCGTTCAAGCTGTGATGTTCCCCCTTTTTAAGGGGGATTGAGGGGGATCTAAT
>CAZFWL010000628.1:0-2887 GCA_964522775.1 uncultured Halomicronema sp. | reverse complement strand
ATGAAAAAGTCGTCATAACGCTCAAGGCATTTCACACAGTGTCCAATAGTGGTTGAGGGCTGCCATTACCTCCGCGAAGCTAGAGAAGGTGACAGGTTTAAGAATGTAGCCAGCAACATTAAGCTTGTAAGCCTCGATGCGGTCTTGATCTTCATCAGAGGTCGTCAAGACGACAACCGGCGTGAGGGCTAGAGCAGGATCCTTGCGAAGCTCCTGCAAAAACTCGATGCCGTTCATTTTCGGCATATTGATGTCCAAAAGAATAATGCGTCGAGTATTGGGGATACTTTCGCCCTCGGAGTTTTCGCCTCTAAGCATCGCAAGGGCTTCCAGGCCATTACCGGCCACGTACAGAGGATTTGTGATGCGGTTGCGCTTAAAAGCTCGCTTCACATTCATCACATCAACTTCGTCATCTTCGACAAGCAAAATATTGATTGTTTTGTCCTCCACCTGTCGCTCCCCAATCACTGACGTGGCATCAAGTTTTTCAAGAAGATTACTATGTTATGTGATTAATAATACTGGCTGTCTTTTTTTTTGCCGTCATCCATAAGTTAGAAGATGTGAGCCTCTAGGAAGGTTGTTTCTAAACGCCACACGAAGGGACTGACAAAGGGGAAAGGTACTGTTGCAAGTCAATTTAGCAGGGCTCGGTCTGTACGATTTAGCCGTTTTGCAAAGCTCTATCGATTGACTCTCTTAAAACTCTTATGAGCTGGCTTAAGTGCGATCGCAGGTCTTTCCATGAAGCTAGGAGCCTTGAGCTAAATCATTTGATTCTTGATTGGTGCGATCGCGAATAAAGTTACCGCTGAATCCGCCCGAATGAATACGAGATACCTCACGACTGTCGAGGCCACTTAAACCGAAACGTGCAGCCTTCTCCGGGGGCTGACTCTAGGGTGATAGTACCGCCCTCAGACTCCACCGTCTTTTTGACGATCGCTAGCCCAATGCCAGTACTTTCAAATTCATCACGAGCTTTCAAGGTTTGGAAGATAGTAAATACCTTGCGCTGAAATTGCGGTTCGATACCTGGCCCATCGTCACTGACTGCAAATTCGATGTGATCTTCGTGCTCGATCGCCGAGATTTCAATGCGTCCTTCATCACGATCGTGGTGTTTGATGGCGTTGCTGAGGAGGTTGGAAAATACCTGGTTAAGAGCTGATTTGCTGGTATTAAAACAAGGCATTTGCTCCGGCAACGCGATCGTAAAGGACTCGGGAGGCGAGATCAGGTCAATGGCCTCAACTAGCATTTGCCTCACATCTACCGGGACAATTTGCCGTTCTCGACGGCCTACTCGTGAATACTCCAGGAGGCCATTAATCAGGGCCTCCATGCGGTGCACTCGGTTTCTCAGTAGATCAAGTTGATGCCGATTCTCTTCTGGCAGGTCATTGCCCAGGTCTTCCTCAATCCATTCCGACAAGTTCGCGATCGCCCGCAGTGGGGCTTTCAAATCGTGGGAGGCAACATAGGCAAACTGGTCCAGCTCGGCGTTGCGATTTTCGACAATGGCATTTGTCATTGCTAGCAAGCTGTTGACTTGCTCTAACTCGGCCGCCCGTTGCTCTAACTCGATCGTAGACTGCTTAAGTTTGCGGATATCTTCGATCACCGCGATGAAGGAACGCACCTGATTCTGATCATTGGTTTCGGTCGAGACTGTGACCGACGTCCAAATAGGGGTGCCGTCTTTGTGGAGATAGCGTTTTTCAAATTGGCAGATTGGGGACTGGCCGGATATGAGCTGTTGGTAATAATGCTGATCTTGCTCTAGATCCGCCGGATCCGTAATCGCCTGAAAATTGTTTTGAACTAACTCTGCGGAGGTATACCCGAGCAACGCACAGAAGGTTTCGTTTACCTGTAACCAATTGCCCTCGGGTGATAAGCGCGCCATACCCACTGCCGCTTGTTCAAAGACGACGCGAAAACGGGCTTCGCTAGCGGCTAAAGCAAGAGCTGACCGTTTGGCTTCAGTGGTTTCTTGAATGACGCCAATCATGCGCTGAGGTTGATCGTTGGCATACAAAAATCGGCCCTGAGCCAGTACCCAGTGCCAGCTTTGATCGGGCCACTGGATTCGGTACTCTTCAGCAAAGATTTCTCGCTCTGTCTGGGCAGTTGCGATCGCCGCTTCCACTCTGGGCCAGTCCTCTGGATGAACGATAGCTTGCCAACGATCGAAGGCAGGGTGATCCCTTTCCGCGTCAAAGCCTAAGATGCCGTAGGTTTTGGGCGACCATTGCAAAGATTCCGCTTGCAAATGCCAATCCCAAGTACCCATTTGAGCCGCGCTTAAGGCAATGTTCAACCGCTCTGTGGTTTCTTGTTGTCGTTCCAGTGCAGTTTCGAGTTCCGCCCGGATCGACTGCTCTTGGGCCAGCAGTTGCTCATTTTCTTGCTGGGTTTGAGTCAACTGTGCCGTACGTTGCTCGACCCGAGCTTCCAACTCCGTTGTCAAGGCCTGATACTTGGCTTGGGCCTGCTGTCGTTCGGCCACCTCTTTAGAGAGGGTCTGGTTCAACTCGGCCAATTCCTCAGTGCTGGGAATGGCTAGCGCTTTGGGGATGCGGGGAACCAGCTCTAGCGCAGTGAATAAAGAAATCACGGCCGTCACTGCCTTTACCGTGCCGCTCAGCCAATATTGAGGTATCCACAACGTCCAGATGGCCAGAGTATGAGTGAGACCGCAGGCGGCGATAAAGACCCCAAACAACCAAAATAGTCCTCGAAAAGGCACATCTTGGCGTTGCTGAACAAAATAAATCAGAGCGGTGGCAATGGTGAAGTAAGCGATCGCAATGACACCATCGGAGACCACATGCAGCCCGACCAAACTGGTTTGCCACAAATAGCAATGCCCGTGAGGAAT
>CAZFWL010000627.1:0-2897 GCA_964522775.1 uncultured Halomicronema sp. | reverse complement strand
TGAATGGCTGCTTGCAGGTAAGTGATGGCGGATTGTCGGGTGGCCTCATCGATATTGTTATCGAGCACCCTGATCACTCCATCCACAATTTTGATGGAGGCTAGGCTAATCAAAACAGTGCCGAGGACGCCTCGTCCCAAAGCTTGCCCAACTTTCTGCAAGGGATTGAAAATGCCAGTGGCTTCTGGTTTTTCGCCGCGGCTGGCGGTGGAGTAGGCGATCGCCCCAATCTGCGAAGTGAAAAAGCCCGACCCAATACCGGTGATGATTAAGGCTGGCAGCACACTAAATCGAGTCATGCCCGGTGCGATCGCGCCCACCAGCCATAAAAGACCAATGATTTCGATGCTGAGTCCCAATTGCACAATGCGTCGGGGAGCCAACTGCAGATTGATAAATCGCACCATCAGTACCAGCACAATCACCATTGCAAAGTTGTAGGGCAGCACGGTGAGTGCCGTCTGAAAGGAATTGAGCTCTAAGACTGGCGGGATAAATTGAAACAGATTGAAGGAGAGGCCGGTGGTCAGCGCGGAGTGCAAGGTCGCCACCACAAGGCTATTGATAAAGGTGCGACGACTGAGCAGCCCCGCTTGAACCAATGAGGCTCTGGCGGCCTGAGTTTGCTGGCGTCGCCAAAATATAAATAGGCCCAGGCAGACTAAACCGGACCCAATTAAGACCGGCACAATGGAAATGCCAAAGGGGACAAGGGCGACCCCCAGCACAGTTAGGGGTTTTTTCGCTTCCCACCAACCAAATTCGCCCGCCAGGCTGAGGCCCAGCAGCGTGAGGCTCAGTCCAGCAAAAGATAGTCCCCCGCCGACCCAGTCGATAGCAGTGTTATGAGCGATCGGTTCTGCCGGGAAGTGGGTGACCAGACACCAAATGATGGGAATCAGGGCCAGCTCAATGGGAAAGGCCAGTCGCCAGCTCAGTTCAAACGCGATTAGGCCGCCGATGAGTGACCCCACTAAACCGCCCACCACCATCGATAATGTGAGCAGCAAGAACGCGATTTTCTCAGCTTTGTCTTCGTAAAACCGATCCATCAATGCCCAGGGAATGCTGACCAGTGGGGTTGCCGCAATGCCCGTGAACAGGGCGTAGCTAACGACAAAGAAGCCCATGGCGGGACTGATGGCGGCCAACAGCGTCCCGATCGCAAATAGCACTAACCCACCGCGAAAAATGGTCTGTCGGCCAAACCTTCGACTCAGGTTTTCGCTAGTGGGAGCAAAGGCTGCAGTGACTAGCGACAACAGGACGAGTGCTCCCTGTATGTAGCCCACGCTAGAGTTCAGGCTGCGTACCAGGGGGGGCATGATGGCGGGCACGATGCCGATGTGAAATGACACCATAAACAGCGTCAGAAATAAGCCGATCGCTGAGTTTCGAATTGTCCTGGTGGATTGGGCCTCTACCGTCATCGTTCCGCGTCAAAAAGATGCCAGTATGGTAGCCGTTTGGCTGATATTTGCAAAAGGCCGTGCGGGGTTGCAGCGAAGTCCTCAAAGATGGGTTGGGCGGCGACGCGCAGTCTGCCTGAGCCGTCGTTTTATACCAGTTCTCCAAAATCTCGCTATGGATCGGCTCGCAGCGCTCTGGGGGCTAGGGAGTAGGGGAGACAGGAAGTGTAGCCTGGTGCCAGAGAATCGGTATTACTGGATGGAGAATCCTTATGTCCACAAGTGTGAGTGGATTAGTATTGGCGCTACTGTCAATGGTGACCTTAGGCATCAGCACCTATTTCTATAAGCAAAGTACGGCGGCGATTGGGCCGACCAATACGACGTTTTTCTACTATCTGTTCAGCTTGATCATTGCCGTGGCTGTTTGGCTCACGTTTGGCGAAAAGCAATCGTTCGAGAAAACCGCTCTCCTTTGGCCAGCGCTCTTAGCCGTGTTGCTATTTTCCAGCGTGTGGGCGTTTAACTTCGCCGTCAATGCGATTGATGTTTCGGTGGCGGCGACGATTCGTAGCTTGAGCTTTATCGTTACTCTCGGTCTGGCGGTCAGCATTTCCCAGGAGAGCATGGCCCCGAAAGATTGGGTCGCGGCGGCTTTAGCGGTGGTGGCGATCTTACTCTTTGGGGTCAATTCTCAGCGCTGAATCCCATTAGGGTGGCACTTAACGCGGCAATTAATTCTCGATCGCGGCATCGGTGGGGACTGCATCGGGCTCGACCGAGTCGTCAATCGTGCCCGGCAAGATGCTATCGATGTTTTGACTATCGGCATCAAGGTCACGAATCACGGGGGCGGCGGTTTCCCGTTCCCCTCTGAAGATGGCGTCTAGGGCGTCTGACAGGGTTTCGGCCATGGCAATACGGTTGCCGTAGACCAAAATGACGCGGGCGAGAATCGGCAAGCTATTTTGCTCAGCTTCCAAATACAGTGGCTCGACGTAGAGCAGCGATCGCTCGATAGGAATCACCAACAAATTGCCCTGAATCGCTCGCGAGCCTTGGGTATTCCACAAAGAGATGCGCTGAGAAATGGCTGGATCTTGATTGATGCGGGCTTCAATCTGCTCTGGCCCAAAGACCAGTACCTGTTTGGGAAAGCGGTAGAGCAGCATTTCACCATAGCGATCGCCCGTGGAGCTCGCCGCTAACCACGCCACCAGGTTGTTCCGCTGGGCAGGTGTAAAGGGCCGCAGCTGAATGAAATCTTCCTGCGCTTGATTGGGCAGTCGCATAATCAAGTAATAAGGCTGCACCTCTTGGGCTTCGTTGGCATAAATTTCGTTGGGGGCGCGCCACTGATCTTCCCGGTTGTAAAACACCTGCGGGTCGGTCATGTGGTACGTCATCAACTGGTTGGACTGCACCTCAAAATAGTCTTGGGGATATCGTACGTGGGCAAAGAGGCTGCGCGGCATCTCTGCAATGGGG
>CAZFWL010000626.1:0-2901 GCA_964522775.1 uncultured Halomicronema sp. | reverse complement strand
AGCATCGTCATGATGAGTCCGGCGGGCACCCCTTTACCCATGACATCCCCGATCGCGAAACTCCACGGCGCTAGCGCTGAAGATTGCACTTCAGGATGACGAATCTGGTCATAGGTGGTGGGAATGAAGTCGTAATAGTCGCCACCGACTTTATTTGCAGTGCGACATTGGGCCGCCAGATCAATACCGTCGATGGCTGGAAAAGTGCGGGGTAATAGCTGGAGTTGGATTTCGGCCCCAATTTCCAGCTCACGACCCATACGTTCTTTTTTACGCAGGGCAACGGTCAATTCTTCATTCTCGATCGCGACTGCGGTCTGATCTGCCACTAGACGCACGAGCTTTTGGCGTGTCTCCGACCAGGAGTAATCAACCTCGCGACTAAAGACGTATAAGCGTCCCCGCTCAACATTTTTCACAATGATGGCGGTGCCAAAAATTTGAAAGTCACCACCTAAGTAACGATGAACGTGACGGTCAAGGGCCAACATGGCTGTGCGGGCGATTTCGATCGCGCTGCCCGCCGGAGAAAATGACGCAGTGACCTGGCGAGTAGCCGCTTCCAGCGCCATTTTGACGTCTTGACAATGATCATCACTTTGGCAGTGCAATCGCTCTAGCCGTACCTGACCATCCGGGCGAAACAGCACCAACGCCCCACCACTGGCATCGGTCACGCGGCTCGCAATCATCGGAATCAGCTCTAAAAACTGATTGAGGTTGTTGAGACTCCGCAGCGCAAAGCCTAGCGAGCTGAGCAAATCTTGAATCTTGAACTGTTCACGTTGGAGACGAGTGACCAGCTCTTTCATCGCAAACGCAGGTGTGGCCTCTGGCGACGAACTAGTCTCCGAGGCGTCTGAAGATGAACCGGATGGCATAGGCAGAGCTGTCATAAAAACTCCGGAAGTACGACGACTTCACACCCACTATTTCTCTACGTGAGCTTGTTGGGGATTAAGCATAGCACTCCTTGTTAAAAGCGATCGCTCGAATCCCCGAACACTTCACCACTGCGATTTACACCCGTTTAGCGAATCAGCCTGAAGCCGCAAAAGCAGTGTCCTCGTTCTGGGACAGCGCAACTCCATTCCGCAAGTTTTAACGATCTGGGAAAAACTCCCTAACCAGAGGGTGTCAGTCGCTGTCCCCTCACACCACTAGCCACAGTAACGTAAAGCAAACCGGACTGCCGTATCAAGGTCATCAGTTTGAGTGGGATACGCGATCGCAGGCCGTTGAATTTGCAGCAGCCGTATCCCGAGGTGCGCGGCAAGGGTTTGCTTTTGGTCTTGTCCACCGGGTCGACCCGAAGCCTTCGTCACAATTTGTGTGATTTGCCATTGCTGCCACAACCGTGCTTCCAGCTCGGCACTGATAGGCGGGCGTAGTGCGATGATCCGATCAGCTGTAAAACCAAAATCCAAAGCCGTTTTGAGGGCAATGGGCGACGGTAAAATGCGGGCAAATAACGTAGCTCGCGATTGCCATGGGGCAAACCCTGCTAACTGTCGGTAGCCGAGGGTGAGCAGGGTACGATCGCGCTCCAAATACTCAGCAGTGAGTAATGATGACACATGGGGCACTGGCACGAGCCCTGGACGCCCCTGGTGATCGCGCCAACTCACTGCTGGAGGCAGTATCGCGGCCCGTTCGTAACGCAGATAGGGCAGTTGATATTGCTGAGCGAGAGCGATCGCTAACTGAGAAATGGCCGTCGCAAAGGGATGAGAAAGATCGAGGATGGCGGTAATTCTGTGCGTTCGTAAAAAAGCTTCTGCCTCGGTTGGGCTGAGCTGTCCCACCGCAATATGAAGATGACTTGACGGAGCATAGAGCGATCGCGCGGCGCCCGTCGTTACCGTCACAATGCAGGTAGATTGTGCTGCTTCATTCAACGGCAACCGTAGCAACAGCTGCTGGACTAACTGGCGGCTTTCTTGGGTGCCCCCAATCAGCCATAACCGAGACATTAACTCAGCACCACCTTGAACAAATGGAATAACTCACCGGGCTGCTCTTTTTTAATCGTGATGCCAGCCGCTTTGAGTTGGCGCTTCCAGTCAGCCACTGACATCAGCTCCACCTCCGCTCCCAGATACATCTCTAAAATGGCCCAATCTTCAGCCAAGGGCTGATCTGGGTCAATCACGTCAAACACAAAGGGACTGCCGGGCTTCAGCACCTTTTTCACCGCTGACAGTACTGTGTCCCAATAGTCCCATTCGTAGTAGCAGCTCACACCAGTGGCGATCGCCACATCAAATTGATCAGGTTCATAAACATCTAACTGATGGGCTGCAGCCTGTCGCATGCCTTTGAACAACTTGGAATTTAGCTGTGACCCCCGCGCATTAACCAGATCACAAATAGCCGAGCTAATATCTTGGCCGTAAAACCGCGCATCCCATTCGCGCCAACAGGGATAAAACAAAAAACTGCCCCCAGCTCCCAGGTCGAGGCAGTTTTGCAATTTCTTGGGTTTAACCATTTCCCAAAAGGGTGACGCCAGCCGGGCCGAGAGCTTGCCTGCCACCCAATCCTTAAACAGTGGTAGCGCCTCTACCGCCTCTGGCACCTCAACTGATTCGCCTCGAAATTCACGGTCATACCGTTCGGCCACCGCATCTAAACGTTCAGAAAAACCAGTTGAAACCATAAATATGGAAACCTTACAGGCTGAGCTTCCACATCCTAGCCCTTGAGGGCTTTATTGAAATTTTCTCGGTAAGACTTATTTGCAATGAAGTAGATCGGCCAAAGCAACGTCAAGTTCACTTTGTTTTGACTAAAGTTCGTTTTCCGAAAACCGCTCCAAAAGCGCCAAGCGCCAGTGCCATAAGCGATCGCTAGGGCCAACACGCATAAAGTTTCCATGACTTGCGCCACATCTAAATCAAG
>CAZFWL010000625.1:0-2902 GCA_964522775.1 uncultured Halomicronema sp. | reverse complement strand
GTTTTGGGGTCAAATTCCAGCGGATAGGCCTCCCGTTCTGCCTGAACATCGGCTCGTACATTGAGGCTGGCTAGGCGGCAGTAAGGTTCGGACACTACTTCACGCACCCGCTCTTTCGAATCACGCTCAGGAATCGCTAGCAGTGCCGCTAATTGTTCGCGAGACAGCTTGGCCTCCGTTTGCACAAACTCGTGACAAGATTTTTCGTTGACTTGTGGTTGTGATCGCGCGAACCAGCCTCCCATGCTACGGACGTCAAACAGCACAACCGCTGCGGCAATGACGACCCCTCCCGCCACGATGGATTTGACTGGAGACGCCCCTGGCAATTGCGATCGTTGACTCACCATAATTGTTTACTCCTTCAGCTCAACAAAACTTGGGATGGCAGCTCTTAAACTGGGATTACCTTTTGCACTGGCGAACTTTTCTACGCACTCCGGCTTAGGGCGGACTAGTTCAGCTAAGCCCTTTGCTACAGTTGGCCGCCAATGCCTAACCCTAGTAGTGCTAAAAATAAGCGGGCAATGAACGTGGCATCGGTGCGGGGGGCAAAAAGCAGCCGATATAATCCCAACGCTACGGCCCCTACCGTGATGCCAATGACCCAAGGCCATAGTCCCGGTACAGCGGCAAGGACTAGCTGCAAAGCCAGCCGACCGATAATGCCGCCACCACACCAAATCAAAATATCGATGGGTTTAATTTGCGACTGATTTTCCAGGGTGGTGGTCAAGACTTGCCAGAACTCAGGAATTTTATGCCACGATTCAAACCATCCCGAACGCAGCCCAGCAGTTCTCTGCTGCTGCGGTAACTGATTGGAGCGCGCCCGCAGATTAGCAGCTGTTTCTGAAGCTTGCCGCTGGTCTAGGGTTAAATCTAAATCGATCGCAGTTAACACGTAGCGGTTGTACTCATCCTGAAGGACGGTGGTGAGCGCAGCATCACGAATTTCACAAAACTGGTCGACCCGCACCATCGACTCGTTGGGTTGCTTCATCAGGATGAGTGAGAGGCCATTCACTGAATTGTGAAATTTGCGAATGGCGGCCTCTTGTTGGTGATAAAGCTCGTTAATCCGCTCTGCTTCGCTATGCAAGCGCTGTAAATAGCGGTGGATATTGACGGGTTCAGGACTGTTCTCAGGGCCTCGCGTTTGCGCCGCTTGCTCTTCGGGTGTAGGCCATTGACTCGCCTGCATGGCTGAGCGCTGTCTTAATGCTTGTGCTACGTCTGCCCGCTGAGGTGGTCGCCAAGTGCTCGATTCTTGGCTAAGCGTGGGCAAGTCGGGTGAGGTTGAGCTGGACGATGATGACAGCCCCGGCTCAGATTGGGATTGATGATGACTGGCTAGGAGCTGTTCACGAATGGCACTGATATCTGAATTCATGGGGGCACACCAATGCTTTAGGGTGAGTGAGTAGTTTATTTGTACTATCTATTCCTTTAGATACAAATGTACTATATATTTTCGGCTTTGCAACCCCAAGTTGGAAATTTTGATCAGTTAACTCTATGGCAAGCAAAACCCTCTACTGATATGTGTCTGCCGAGTGTCTAGTTCCCTCGAAAGTGTGCAAGCGATCGCGTCGGAGCTACCTGGTGAATAAGTCCAAAGCTGCTCTAAAAGACTTTTGTACTAGGGCGATCGCCGCTGAGATGTGTTGGTTGCAGGACCTTTCTGTTCGGCGATTCCTGTGTGAGAAATTGGCTGATAGTTCACAGTTCTCTGGTTCATCCTCTCCAGGTGTTTGAGGATGAATTGTTATTTGAGTTCTGTCACATCCATCAATTGACTGCACAGTTGTTGGCAATATTTGGAATGCCAGGCATAAGGTTCTGCTTGAGTCTGACTGGCAACAAGGGTCAAGCATGGTGAACTTGTACTATTCAGTCGGCCTCGAGATTGAAGCTCTATTTGCCAATCTTGATAAGCTATATCAACCGCAAGGGATGCGCTGGCTCACGCTCCTCTCATCGCAACTAGATCAAGCCTGAAATTTGTGTTGTGCGAGCAACCTAGCAAGTGTCAGGTGAGCGTTGATTAGGCTGTTGGATGGGTGGCAAAAGTTTGAACTTTAGGGGCGTAAAGTTAGTCGGTGATCTCAAAACAAGCAATCTCAGCTGAGAGTCAGTGCATTTATCATGTTGAATCCCCTTCGTCGGAGTTCGCGCCAGTTTTACGGCACGGATGATCGCCGTCAGCCCTCTGCATCAATACCGCCTTACCAGCAGACGCTGGCGCGATCAACCCCATATCACATCCTAATGGCCATCATTCTCGGTGGACAGGTGCTGATGCGGATTTTGCGGGGTCGAGTTCAGCGTCATCGGGTGATGGAGCATATGGCCGCTGCGGGGCCAGGGGCACTCACACCAGTCCTGATGACCAATCTTTTTGCGGGCATGATTTTCGCCATTCAAACGGCGCGCGAAATGGCACGATTTGGCTCGCTGCACGCTCTAGGCGGGGCCTTTGCCTTGGGCTTCTGTAGGGAATTAGCCCCTATTTTGACTGCCGCTATTCTGGCGGGTCAGGTAGGGTCAGCTTTTGCCGCTGAAATTGGCAGTATGAAAATTACTGAGCAAATTGATGCCTTGAAGGTGTTGCGCACTGACCCTATCGAATATCTAGTCGTGCCTCGGGTGGTGGCCTGCTGCGTGATGCTGCCCATCTTGACCATGATGGGTTTGGTACTCGGGGTCGGCGGCGGCTTATTTGCGGCGCATTTGCTCTATGACGTGCAAGCGCCGATTTTTCTCAGCTCAGTACAGGGATTATTGGCACCTGTTGATCTGTTTGCAGTACTACTCAAAGCGGTAATCTTTGGGGCGATGACGGCACTGGCTGGGTGTACCTGGGGCTTAACGACTACCTGTAGCAAAGGTCTAGGTCGCT
>CAZFWL010000624.1:0-2907 GCA_964522775.1 uncultured Halomicronema sp. | reverse complement strand
TTGATAGCTCAGAAATGGTAAATCAACGACAAGTAGAGCATTTTTGACGCCGCGTCGTACGGCTTTGGCGTGATGCAGCATGTCTTCCAGCGTCAAGGGCAAGGTGGTGTCATAGCCCAGTGCCACCATGGCCAACGAGTCACCGACTAACACCATGTCGGCCCCAGCTTGGTCAGACATTTGCCCAGACATGTAATCCCAGGCGGTTAGCACTGCGACGGATTGACCTTGCTGCTTCCACTCCGCAAATTGATTGACCCTAACTGCCATGTGATGTCATCTCCCAGAGATTCGGTTGTGAGACGGCTAAACCGATTATCTCTATCATCGCTGACTGCTGGTGTTTGAGGGAGTGGGTTGCAGAGTGTGAGGGGGGCAGGGTGTGTAATACCGATTCTCTAAAATTGCACTACAGGTCGTGGATCCCCTGCTGTCGCCGCCCCCTTGTCAAAGGGGGCTCGGAAAGTGTGTGATATGTAGCCATCATTCGTAGAACGGGTGTAAGGGGGGGAAGCCTGCTCGAAGGGGTTGGGAAAGTGTAAAACTCAGGGGTTGCCTGGCTCCGACACTTCAAATCCCGCAATTCAGCCGTTACCCGTTGTTGTCGCGGAGCCAGCCTTGGTAGCTGGGGGGATAGCCTTGCACGTTGTCGTAGCCCCAGAGATGCAAGGCCATGACGCCGAGTCCGGTGCGGTAGCCGGTGGAGCAATACAGGACGACGGGGCGATCGCGGGGAATTTCGTCCAGATGGTCGCCCAGCGATCGCAGCGGAATATTAACGGCGTTGGGAATGTGCCCTCGCAAAAATTCTGTCGGTTCTCGCACATCGACCAGGAGTGGATTGTCGCTCTCCATCTTTGATTTGAGTTGGTCGGTTTTGAGAATGCCGTAAAAACCGGGGGGAATCTCTTTTAGAGCTTGGTCAATGAGGGATGTGTCGGCGGCTGGGGCTTCGGTGGTAGCGTCACAGACGGGCGGATTGGGAGCCGCGATCGCCCTGAATGAGTTGCCATCTATCATCCAAAACCCGACAACCAAAGTGATTAACAAGATGGGTTTGAACCAACGAGATTTGATCATCATCATGCTGCTAACTCACTCCTTCTTTCGTCCCTGCTCTGTGAGAATGACGGCATCGCCTGTGACTGTTTCTAGATTGCGCCAGGGTTAGTGTAGGTAATGTGGGGCACGCCTCTGCCGGTGCTAGTACTCACCCAGCCCAAGCCTTCGCGGGTACCCACCCATACCTTGTTGCCCGTCTCAGGGGAGATCGCCAAGGTTTGCCGACCCGGTAGCCCTAACACTTCACCAAAAACTTCTCCGTTGTAGGGATTGAGGGTGACCAAGCCCGATTCAGTGCCTACCCACATCGCTTGATTGGCGTCCATCGCGAGGGAAAGCACGTTTTGCCCGCTCATAGCCCCGACCCGGCGCACGAGCTGACCATTATCGGGTGTGACTACGAACAAGCCCGCCGGGGTACCCACCCAAAGATTTCCCTGGGCATCACGAGTCAACGCTTGTACGACGTTGCCAGGGATATTCCGCACTGTTCGCATTTCGGCGCCGCTGGCGGTGCTGACTTGGGTCAGGCCGTTTAGCGTACCGACCCAAAGATGACCATTGTTATCGAGTTCCATGACGTTGGCACTAACGCCAGACAGGCCCCGTAGAGTGGTCATCAGCAAGCCTTGATCAGGGCTCACCATGGCTAATCCCTGATCGGTGCCGACCCACAAAAAACCGCGAGTATCGATCAGCAGGGATAACACCCGGTTGGAGGGAAGGGCAAAGTTGCTAGCAGTGACTTGATTGCTGCGCGGGTCAACCCTGACTAAACCGGAGGATGTTCCTGCCCAAATTCGACCCACGCGGTCTTGAGCGAGGGCGCTGATCGTCCGATCTGGCATGGCAATCTGAGCCTGAACCACGCCTGTTTCGGGATTGATGCGAGCAATTTGACCGCGCCAAGTGCTAATCCACAAACTGCCGGTGAAGTCTCTTTGCAGGGCCGGGATGCGATAGTCAACGGCGATGCTGCCCTGACTGATGATCGTCGGCTCCAAGTTGGCGACCGTCGGCGTCAGGACATCATTGGTGAATTCAGCCGGTTGAGGAATCGCAATTGCCCGACTCGATTCAGCCGCGATCGCACCTAAAGGAAACGCCACTGCGACCAGGCCACTCATTAGTAGACCAGTATTCACCCATTTCATGTCCGTCACCTTTGCTGAACCACCTGATTCTTAAGCACCCATTCCGTCAGCTCGCGGATAGCCTATTCGGCTAAAGGTTACAGCAGTTTTTAGGAAACGGAACTGTCAATTCGGGAAACTGCAATGGGAATTAGCCTTGGGCGGGTTCCGGCGTCTGCTCAGTGGCGTCTACAACCGCCTCGGCCTCAGCTAACTCGCGTTCTTTATCAAGGCGACGTTTGCGGGCATATAGCTGAATCGTCACCGCCATAAAGAGCACTAACCCCGCAATCAGCCAGGTAGTCGCATCCGTGGGCAACTGATTCTTGAAGATCACCAACATCACAATGACGACTAGCAGCAGCGTCGGTGCCTCATTCAGAGCCCGTAATTGCTTGCTGCCCCACTTACATTCGCCACGCCACAGTTGTTTCATCACCCGAGCGCAATAGTGGTGATAAAACAGCAGCAGCGCCACAAAGCCTAGCTTGGCGTGCATCCAACCTTGCTTCAGCCACTCCGGATTCGTCCACAACAGGCCAGCTGCCATCACCACTGTCAAAATCATCCCCGGCGTGGTGATGATGCGGTACAGCCGCTTTTCCATGATGGTGTACTGGTTTTTGAGAATGGTCGCAGCGGGCTCGGGCTCTGCCTCCGCCTCGACATGGTAGATAAACAGGCGCACGAGGTAAAACAGACCGGCGAACCA
>CAZFWL010000623.1:0-2911 GCA_964522775.1 uncultured Halomicronema sp. | reverse complement strand
ATGCTGCCACAGGTTTGCAGACCATACGGCCAACAAAAACTATCTCTTAAGGCGGAGCCATAGCTGCGGTTTTCGCCTTTTTGTCGATAGGTGTCTTGACCCAGCACGCCGATCGCAGCGGCATCGTGAAGCTTTTCCCAATCCAGTTGAGAGCGGTGCCACCCGATGAGGCGAGAGTTAGCGGTGTCGGCAGCAATGAGCCAATCCCCCGCAGCAGTTACGCCGTAAGGCATATTCAGACTGCGATCGCAGGGAAAATACTCCCCTCGATTCAGCTCCACTGCTTGAAAGTCCTGTTGGCCCAACACCACCTGGCAAGGCTGATTCTGTTCGGTGGGAATTCCCGGCCAAATCATCAACCGATTGTTACCGGCATCGGCCAGCACTAAGTTGCCGTGCCAAAGTGCGAGGCTGTGGGGCCAGCGCATACTGGCTGCAGTTGGTGAACCGCCCCCGTTTTCGTTGCGGGTGGTGAAGGTGTCTTGTCCAAGCACCTGATCGGCAGGCTGCCCATTCTGCTGGGGAATCGTATGCCAAACCAGAACACGGCGATTACCGGTATCGGTCACATACAGCTTGCCATCGTGGAAAAACACGCCATAGGGCCAATGCAACGTACTCGCGGTGGGATCTTCTTGGCCACGATTGGGGGAATTCCCGGCAAAATCGGCTTGCCCCAGCACCACATCGGCAGGAACATTGCTGTCGGTGGGAACCTGATGCCAAATCAAGACGCGGTGATTCCAAGCATCGCCCACGGCCATGCCGTCCCCACAAGCACAAATGCCAGTGGGGACGGCGACGGAGTGAGTAGTGGGTTCCCCCTTAGCGTTTTGCCCTTCGGAAGCAAAGTCGGGTTGACCAATTACCCAGTCGGCGGGTTGCCCATCGGTTGTGGGCAGCGATCGCCAGCCCAGAAGTCGATGATGTCCAGTATCGGCTACCCACAGCGGCCCGGTCTCTGAAAACAGGCAGACTCCACGGGGGCCAAACATCGTGTCGGCAGCGGGGGCCAGCGGAGCCGTCATCCAAGAGAGGTCGTGGCCTGCTCCCAGGATGCGGGTCGCCCCATTGTTGGCAAAGGGCAGTCTCGGCGCGGTCTCATCTTGGGGACTGCGGTGAGGCGCAAAAGATTTAACGATTAGAGATGTCATTTAAGGATGAATTGAATGGATGAAAACAATTTTGTGAAACGGAAAATCCACTTCCTCTCCTTTCGAAGGAGAGGCTAGGTGAGGTTGCTTCCAAATTGCACACTTGCTGAAAGAACCTCATCGCCTGCGGCACCTCTCCTTGCCAAGGCTGTCGCTGATACACATCTTTGAACTAAGTGATACAGGTAGATCCCCCGCTGTCGCTGCCCCCTTGATAAGGGGGCTATTCACATCTCGCTTTGGTCTGCCCCCCTTTTTAAGGGGGGATGGGGGGATCACATCCCACGCAATGGCCCAATACGAGACTTAATGTCTAAGCCATAGCCTTGTTAAGGAGAAGCTAGGTGAGGTTGGCCCCTAATTGCACAAACACCTGACCGTTGTTGACCTTCACCGGATAGGGCTGCAATGGTACCGCCGGAGCCGTCAAACAATGCCCCGTTGCCAGCTCAAACTGGAAACCGTGGTACGGACAAGTCAGCACCCCGTGATCACATTCGCCGTCAGTGATCGGCACACCTAGATGACTACAGGCATTGCGGAAGCACTGCACCGTTTCGCCCTGGCGGCTGAGCAACAGCTTGTGCCCCTCTAGCTTGAGGTCGAGTACGCCCTGCTCTGGTATTTCTGCGAGAGACGTAACCAAACTCCAGTCCGGCTCCAGCACTTCATCGGTGGCTTGAGCGACCGGTTTATAGGCCACCTCCACCACGTGCTCAATTTCAGGACAGTGGCGTTTGATGGCTGTTTCGATCGCTTCCGACAGCGTCAGTTGTGAAGCCGGACAATGGCTGCAGGCCCCCACCAGCCGAATTTCCACCGTGTCCGGCAGACGAATCGACACGACTTCTACATCGCCGTCATGGCTTTGTAAACCAGGTCGCACTTCCGCGATCGCCGCATCCAGCCGTTGCTGTAAAGAAGGAGCTTTTACTAAGCCGTGATAATGCAGCAATCCGTAGACCACTTCATCTTGAGCCGCATTTTTCAGCGCCTCCATAGCATCTTGTTTAACGCTGCGAATGAGCCGGGTCAAAGCCTCTTTGTGAAGGTCTTCGATTGCCCGCTTCAGTTCTGTCACCGTGTGCTTTTGAGGGCCATCCCATTGCGCCACGATCGCCTCATACTGCTGAATATCGGCCACCAGTTCCTCGAGTGATCGCGGTGGTGCGGGAGCTTGGCTTGGGGGTGGGGGAGCCTGAACCATCCACGACCTCCTACTTCATCTTCACGTCTTTCAACAAGAAGGGCATCGAGAACCCTGTTAGCAAGCTAGAGAGAGCGATCGCCACCGGCAGACTCTCGGTGAAATGCCACAGCCCCGTCAGCGTCACGACGCCGATGCCAACACCAATCGCCGTTTCTCGCGCAAAGTAGCCCGGATTACGGAGTAGCTTGCCTTTGAACAGCAGCTTGCTTGAAAACCAACCGACTTCCAACATGTGTTTTCTCCTGAAATACTTAGACAATTCCGAGGGCGTTCATTAGAAAACTGACCCAGCCTCTTTTTCTCGAGTAGAGGAACCAGAGTCTTCCTAAACCTCTCCTTGCCAAGGAGAGGTGCCGCAGGCGGTGAGGTTCACCCAATGACTAAAACTCCCCTGCGGAGTCTGATTGAGGTCGCGCGTTTTTATCTACGCCAACCCAAACGCAATCAACGCCAACCCTAACGATGCCGCTGGGATAATCGCCGCTGGCCCGTAAAGCCCGCCAATCATGGCGGCGAGGCGCGGACCGAGATCTTTACCGGCCAATAC
>CAZFWL010000622.1:0-2912 GCA_964522775.1 uncultured Halomicronema sp. | reverse complement strand
CCAAGATAGCGGTGAAGCCAAAGAGCGAACCAAACAACTTCAGCGCCAGAGCCGCCAGCCCGACGGCAAGCAATGCCACTGAACCAATCAACGCGGCCAGGCCGAACGAGTTGAAGGACAGCACCAGGGTTGCCGTCATGAGAATCGCCAGCACTCCGACCGTCGATAACAGACTGGCAACCGCGTCACCGCGGGCATCCGCTTCACCTCCGTATTCCAGCCGGTAGCCGGGGGGCAACTCCCAACCTGATTCCACGAGCTGTCGCTGAAATTGGGTCAGCACGGTGTCCGGCAGGGACCCAGCGGTGAGAAAAGCCTGTACCGTATTGATGCGTTGCCCATCGCGCCGGGCGATGGTGGCGAGATCGGGCTCCAGAGTGACGTCGGCCAGGGCTGATAGGGGCACCGTGCTCCCACTGCCGGGGGCGACCAAATCCAAAGACGCGACGGGGGCAACAGCGCTGCGTTCCGCGTCGGGCACCCGCACCCTGACGGGCATGGTTTCCGTATCATCCAAAATAGAGCCACCGATATTGCCGTCTAGGGTAGTTTGCAACTGCTGAGCGATCTCGCGATTATCCAATCCGGCCCGGCGGGCTTGGGTTTCGTCAATTTGCAGAGCGAGTTTGGGCAGGGCTTCCGTGAGGCTGGCGCGGGTGTGGGTGACCTGCTCAAACTGCACGAGTTTAGCCCGCAGGTCATTGCCAATGGTGCGAAGCTGATCCATATCCGACCCGTAAATCCGCAGCTCAATCGGCGCATCAAAGGGTGGCCCCTGCTCCAGCTGCTTGACTAGGATTTGCGCTTCGGGAAAGGCCGCATCCAAATCGGTTTGTAGGCTTTGGATGGTTTGTCGCAGTCCGTTGGTGCCCTGTAATTGCACAATGCCCTGGGCATAAAAGGGCGCATTTTCTTGGCTGGCGACGACGTTATAAAAGAAGGCTGGGGCGCTTTCGCCAATAAACCAGTGAATGTCTTCCACGTTGGGATGTTGTTGGATGCGATCGCGGGCGGCCAAAACTAGATCCTGAGTTTGGGCGATCGCGCTCTGGTTCGGCAGTTGCACCTCGATCTGAAACTGATCGCGGTTGGTAGGGGGAAAAAACTGCTGATCGAGGGTGCCGAAAACGGCAAAGCCAGTCACGGGCAGCACCATCGCGAGACCCACTCCCAACCAGGGGCGCTGAAAGCAGCGTCGCAGCGTCCAGCGATAGCCCGAAGCCAGGGCTTCGTTGGAAAGGCCATGCTGCCACCAGTCCCATTGCCCATTCAACGGCTGCCAGTGGTGCAGTCGTCCCGCCAGCGCCGTGATCACCGTTAGAGATAGAGCCAGGGAACTAGAATCACGGTAAGGCCAATGGTGCCGATGAATTCTCCGGTGCCGCCGGGAGAGGTGGCAATGGGCACAAAGGCTAAGACAGTGGTTAACGTGGAGGCCAGCAGCGGCACCAGCAGGTGGCTCACCGTCTTACCGACCGCTTCCATTGGCGGCAGGCCGGATCGCAAGCGCCCTTGCACTTCATCCACCACCACGATCGCGTTATCAATCAGCAACCCCAGGGCGATGATGATGCCCGTGACCGACATCTGGTGTAGCGGTACCCCGAGCACGTTCATCCAGCCAAACACCATGAGGGCCGTCAGCGGCAGCGCCATGCCCACCAGCAAGGCGGACTTAGCCCCCAGCACTAATAAAGAAACCGCAATCACCAACAGCGAGCCAAAAATCAGGTTGCCGATGACCCCATTGAGCCGCTGCTGTACGTATTGACTTTGATCCAATACGACCCGCAGGCCGAGGCCATCGGACAAAGAGGCTTCATAATCGGCCAGGACGCCCCGCGCTGCTGCCGCCCAGGTATCCACGCGATAGTCAGATTCCACTGTGGCCGACACCACCACCGCCGGATCGCCGTTGACGTAAGCCAAACTGTCAGCAGGATCTTCTACTCCCTGACTCACCGTGGCAACATCCCCCAGCCGCGCGGTAGCCCCATCGCTGCCGATCTGGATGGGAATCTCGCGCACCCGTTCGAGGGAATCTAACGCGCTGTTCACCTCCAACAAGAATTCGTTGCGATCGCCCTGCACCTGTCCCGCAGCAACCTTGGCATCGCTGGCGGCAATTTGTTGCGAGAGGGCTTGGGCCGTCAATCCCAGTCGGGCCAATTCACTGGCGGTGATTTCGACGCGAATTTCTTCCTCAGCATTGCCAAAACGCTCCACACTGTCGGTGCCGGGGAGCGATCGCAGGGCGTCTTCCAACCCTTCGGCCAAGCGTCCCAAAATAAGTTGATTCGGCTCGCCCGGTAGCTCCCAGGTTAAACCCACAATCAGAGCACTGGCACTGACGCTACTATCGCGATATTCCGGGTCGGAGGCTTCGGGGGGCAGATCGGGGACGGCGTCATCAATCTTGCCCCGCACCTTCGCCCAAATGGGTTCCACATCCCGGATGGCCTCTTTCAGTTCCACGCCAATCACGGAAATGCCGGTGCTGGAGGTGGATTCCAGAAAGCTGACTTCTTCCAGTTCAAATAGCTTGTCTTCCAGCGGTTCCGTCACCAGCGATTCCACTCGCTCGGGGGTCGCTCCTGGCAAAAAGGTCACCACTTGGGCGTAGCGCTGGGTAATTTCGGGATCTTCTAATCGCGGCAGGGTGAAGAGCGCGGACAACCCCCAGACGAAGACCAGCGTGAGGGTCAGCACGAGGAGTTGGCGGTTGCGGTAGAAGAGGGTGAACATTTGGAGTGAGTGGGTGGATGGGTGTGAGGGTGGCAAAGCTGGGGGAGCAGAGGGGGCGTGGGGGCGTGGCTGGAGTTTGTGCGGGCTTCAGAACCTCACCTCACCTCTCCTTGGTAAGGAGAGGGACCGGAGTTTGGTTAAACCTCTCCTTACCAAGGAGAGGTGCC
>CAZFWL010000621.1:0-2926 GCA_964522775.1 uncultured Halomicronema sp. | reverse complement strand
TGAGCAATATGTGCAAATTGCGACCGATCTGGGGTTGGATATTGAACAGTTCAATTGTGATCGCGCTAGCGACGATGCCAAGGCTGCCATTGCCCGTGATTTGGCCCTGGTGCAAGAGCTTCAGCTGCGCAGTACGCCCACTTTTATCATGGATAATCTCCTAATTCCTGGTGCCGTCCCGAGCGAGTTCTTTGCCGAAGCCTTGACTCGATTACAAGCAGCCCAGTAGCCTGCCTCATGAGGATTCGTCCTCAGTTGCCGTCTGTTCAAGGGTTAAGGACAGGTAGCTTCTCCAAAAACAGGGATGGAGAAAAAACTGCTGTGAATCAGTGTCGTTATAGACGCCGCATCCAACCCCAAGAAATTATCTAAACAAGTGCAAAGGATACACGACATACCCAGGTGTTTTTTGAGCGATCGCTGCATAATAGCCCTCAAGTAAAACGCCTGTTCGGAGTGGTGTCTCACGATGTCCACCCAGCGTTCGGCGATTAACCCCGTTGCTGCTTTATTTCTGAGCTTGATAGCTATGTCGCTGCCGCCTTCCCAACCTTATCCGCCCGATGGCTCATCATCTCAGTTTTTATTGCCCCCGGCGACTCCTCCGAGCCCCAAACGGACGGTGGGCAGCTATTTAAATTATCCCCTGTGGAAAAATTTGTGGCAGCAAGCGGCGCGACATCGTTATTGGCTAAAGGGGGCCGCGATCGCCTATGGCATTGTGTGTTGTTTTTTACTGAGCAGCTTTATGGCGATCGCGGCTGCCAGTTTGTGGGCTCCTGTCGCTCAGGGACTGGCAAATAATCTACAGCGCTGGGTGCCAGCAGTGGTCGCCCCCCTGCAAGCCGTGATTACAGAAATCGAAACTGACTGGCCTCTTAATCACCGTTGGTGGCTCTTTGCACTGACCGCTGGGGTGGGTTTAGGGCTCTGGTGCAGAGTCGTCGGATTGACACAGCAGATTATTCGCTCCGATGGTGATCTGGCTTCACATTTGATCCCAACCATGCGGCAACGGGGACTAACAGGCTTGGTGGCGATCGCTACGGCAGCCCTGACCTTGTTAGCCGTGGGTTTGGTTTTACTCTCTTTACCTGAAGGGTTACAGCAACTGGCCGAAGTTAGTGTTTTAGGTCTAATTCGGCAATTGCTGGTGCAATGTCTGCGGTGGAGCTTAGCGGCATCAACTATCGCCCTGAGTTATGGCGTGCTTTACCGTAGCAGTCAAAAATCATCCGCCCGGGCCGCTCCAGTGTTACCGGGGACGGTGTTTGCCACGATCGTCTGGCTAGCTACGGCAATGGCGTTTAAACATCATTTAGAATCTCTGCCCAACTATCACTGGTTGTTCAGCACCGCTAGCACTCTCACCGTGAGTTTCATCGGCCTCTATATTTGCACGCTGGGTCTCTTGCTGGGAGGACAATACAACAAGCTGATCAATCGCTACTTTCCACCTGGGCGATCGCCTCAGTCGTCAACCCAAGGACCGCCCCCGTCATTTGAGTCGTTTACCATTCCAAAGCAGCGTCCCTATCGATAAACATAGGCCAGCTGGTAAAGCTCGCTTGGGCTGACTAGAAATTTTGTCGCTAAGGGAAGTTTAGCGGCTTCTTTGGAGCGAAAAAAAATTGTACCGATGCCAGCCAGCTGAACCAATAAGCGCACTGACTGGCATCAAAATGATTAGCCGCAAAGGGCTGGAAGCCTGAAACTGTGATGTCCACAAAGATTAGCTCAAGCCCAACTTATGTTTGGGGGTAGGCACAGCGATCGCTGATTACGCCTAATAGCAACTGGTCGATCGCCAACCGCTCCGATTCTTCAAGGTTCGGAGAACCCAAGGCCTGTGAAAGGACTCGGCGGTGACTGTCGCTGATGCTGCCTGTTGAGACCTTGCGGGCCTGTAGTTCAGCTAAAGCTAGGGTAAGATTTGGAGATGTCATAGCGTCAACTGATTGCTCAGAAGTACAGTCTCAGTTTGCCTGACGTAAAGGATTATCGTCTCGGTAAATGCCCTGACTATAGAGAGATTTCAAGTATTCATGAGGCTAACTTTACACCGTGAGGCTAGCTTTACAATTGCTCACGGCCCCAATCGCGGAATCACTCCTCACCCTGTCCTCACCGGCACTGCATTAGCAAAGGTTGGCCAGTAATTAAGAAATTTCATCAGACTAAACCGCGCTGAATAGCGCTATTCATATCGACAGCTCACTATGAAGTTGGCTCCCTAGCAACGGTTATATTCTTGGCAAATCACTTGGACTTCAAGTTAGATACTGTTTGGGTTTGATCTGAAGTAACCATTGCTACTTTTTTGATGCTTGACCGGCATTTTGTCCCCCAAATACGGTATTTATATAAGACGTTAAATATCGTGCTGGGAAAAACCAATGAAATTGACTTTGAAAGCCCTATGGACTCTGCCGCTGTTACTAGCCGCCGCCTGTGGTGGCGGGACTCCCTCTGTGGCCGACGCTGAAGCCTCTCTCTGCGGTGCAATTGAGGATTTTGGCGGAGCGCTGGCTGCTTACGGTCAGTTGAATGCTGACTCCACGGTAGATGAGTTGCAAACCGCTCGGGAAGACGTTGCAAGTTCGTATGAGGCAATGCAAGCTGCGGCCAGTACTGTACAAGATGCCCGTATTGCTGATGTGGAAACCGCCTACTCCGACCTGCAAGGTACAGTAGATGGCATCTCTGGGCGAGATACTTTGGGCGAGGCCGCTACTCAGGTAAGCGACGGCTTGGCAACTGTACAGGCTGCTCGCGAACAGCTTTATAGCGACCTGAGCTGTCAGTAAGTGCAACCCACCTGCACAAGTGTTCAATATTGAGGGCAATGCAGACTTTTGGAGCACTCCAATTTACTGCCCCTTTATCCAGGCCGCATAGGCCCAAAGGTTGTCCTCAATTGAAGTCA
>CAZFWL010000620.1:0-2930 GCA_964522775.1 uncultured Halomicronema sp. | reverse complement strand
CAATATCTAAAGCGGCTAAATAGCCTAGAAGTTGAGATCGCTCAATCAGCGGCGACAAATTATTCCGCAACATCTTCCGTTTGCTACCAAATCCCAACTTCAGCAACTGTTCGAAGAGCACTGGACTGGTTGCCACTTGAGGAAACGATCGCGGCCGCAGCCGAATGACGGCTGACATCACTTTGGGCGGCGGCTGAAACGCTTTCGGCGGCACCGGACAAATAATTTCGCAGTCTGCCAGGTATTGCACTTTGACCGTCAGGCTCCCAGTAGCTTTGGAACCCGGAGTTGCGCAAAGACGCTCGGCAATCTCTTGCTGGACTAGTAATACGATCTCGTCAAATGGTTGAGGATTGGGTTGAGCGATCGTTCCCAGCAGTTTCTCTAAAATCGGGCCAGTGATGTAGTAGGGGATGTTGGCAACTACTTTATTAGGGAAGTTGCTCGATGCGGCAGCAATTTGCCCCCAGTCAAGTTTCAAGATGTCCCCTTCAATGAGCTGAAAGGTGGCTGTCTCAGCAAACTGTTGACGGAGGCGACGGGCTAAATCGCGGTCGATTTCGATCGCGATGATCTCGGCCACATTAGGCAACATCCGCTGAGTCAAAATCCCGGTGCCAGGGCCAATTTCTAACACGCGATCGCTCGTTTGCAAGTCGGCTGCCGCAATGATTTGGGCCAACACAGCTTCACTCTTCAGCCAGTGCTGCCCAAAGCGTTTTCGCGTTTTTGCCGAAAAGGTCATACCGATTCACAGGAGCCGAGATTGATAGGGCTTCATCCTACCCTATGCCTAAGGAGCCGTTCACGACAACACTGGCTCAGACGAGCCATCCGACAGTGCATCCCCTTATACTGAGTTAACGCAATGGCAGTCTGCCTAACAAACTATTGCGGGCGCCTTAAGCAGGGTGAGTTGGTGGCAACCGTATCAATTTTTCGCAAAGAAATGTCTCGTAGATGACAAGTGTGGTGTGGTGAACAACATTTCATCAGACACCTTGTTACAGTAAGTACCCAACATTAGGAATCGATCGCTTCTCGCCGTGTGTATCCGCTATGCAACAGAGCCACTCTCTTGATTTCAAGCTCGTTCAGCGGGTGTGTCTACTTCAGCAAGCGCTTGACCAAGCCTTAGATTCTTTAGACGAACTGACCGCTCAAGTACAAGACAAATATTGGGTTGAGACTCAGCTTGCCAGCACCGAGCAATATGCCAATGTGCAGCAGCAAGCGATCAATCATCTCAAGCAACAGTTAGCGCAATTCACCGAAATTCAGGATCACCTATTGGGCGTGATGGGGTTTCGGCTTAATGAGCTGATCGACCAGCAACAGCAGGGGTTTGATCAGCTTAATCTGCAATTTCAACAAAGCCATACAGAACTGCAAACTTATCTGCAATATCTGACCCAACAAACGGGTTCAATGGCTGCTCAGGGTACCGACTCCTATTATCGATCTCTCGAAGAAGAGGTCATGGTAGCGCGCTCAATGGCGGTGCATTTGAGTCAGTACTTAGGATTGGCAAAACAGCATCTTGCTCAGCTCAATGCCGATTTAGACAATCACCATCTCAATCTGGGACAAATTATCCAGACGATTCAATCAATGATTGCGGAACTGGCCAAGTTTGACCAGCAGAGCGCTAAGCGACGAGCCGCATCGGCGAAATCCTTGCCAGCAGTCGCAGAGATTACAGAAACGCAATCGCCTGCTGAAGTGGACACGGTAGAACCGCCTGATGTTGATGCCCTGCAAGCCACGGTAAGGCGACAGGCGGCACGCATCGAAGAATTACAAACGGCTTTAGCCGAACACGTCGAGCAAGAAACTCAATTGCATCAGCGGTGTCAAAAAGTAGCCGCTGAACGCAATTATTACTACCGATTGCTACAGCAGCAGTCAGATCCTATGGAGGTAGAGACCGAGCACTTACCATTGGCCTCGCCAACGTCGCACTGGCCCCAACCGCAAGCGGAACTTCAATCGCCTGACATGCCTAACCGCCGCCAGAGATCACGCCCTTCTCAGCCCATTCAACCCCTGCGCTTACCAGAAGAATAGAAGCCAGGTGCAGGTCATTTCGAATTTTTGGGCGCGACGGTGGTGGTTACCTTTACCGCATCTATCTCGGACACCTTTTCGGGTGAGCTCTTCAGCGATACTCTGCGCTTTACCCAGGTTCGGCAGACGAAGACTCCAGGGTACTGGCAAGTGGTTGTGGGTCAGGCGACAGTTGTTGTTAATCTCACTGGATTTCTATGAAACGACTCCATATTGCGATCTCAACTCAGGACATTGCTGCCACGGTGCAAGACTATACCCAACGCTTGGGGGCAGAGCCAGTCGTTGTGGTGCCGGGGGACTATGCCCTGTGGCGCACGGACAGCCTCAATTTTTCTGTCCGACAAGATTTAGTCTGTGCGTCAGGCACCTTGCGCCATTTTGGCTGGGAGGATGACGCCGCGACGACTTTTACCACCGACACTGACTGCAACGGCCTGCTCTGGGAACACTTTGCCGCACATCATCAAGCCACAGAAATCAACGAAATTTGGCCACATATTCAGTACACAGTGACACCCTCATCCCCATGAGGTGCCTAACTAACGGCGCTAACCACAGCACATTTCCCAAAGCGGCGCTTTGAGGCAGTGGCTTGGGTAGACTAGACCTGGATTTTTGCCTATTGGGATGAGGACAATTGCATGGCATACGAAAATGAGTTGGCGATCGCGCAAAAGGCCGTGATGGCTGCGGCTAAACTCTGCGAAACAGTGCGTCACGACATGGTGCCCGAAGCGATGGAAAAGCAGGATAAGAGTCCTGTCACGGTTGCTGACTATGGTTCTCAAGCCATCATTTGCAAGGCGCTGAGTGAAGCCTTCCCCAGTGATCCGGTGGTCGGGGAAGAAGATGCCGCTGAG
>CAZFWL010000619.1:0-2931 GCA_964522775.1 uncultured Halomicronema sp. | reverse complement strand
TGGTGATGATCCCCTTCAAATAGCAGATGACTCACCACCGAATTGGGCCGCAGTTCCACATTGCCCGTCGCCAACGCCGTTTTCAGCGACGAGCCCGGACTGGCCGCCCGTGACCAGGGTTGCTCCGCCGTGGGCCGATGCAGCGCAAAGCCCCGAGAGTGAATCAGTTGCCGATCCGCCCAGCGATCGCTAATCAACTGCTGCAAGTCCAGTTCCGCCGGGGTCAACCGGGCGGGGGGCAGGTAGTCGCCATCCGGCAACTGCGCCAAGAGATCGCACTCCCCCTGCACCTGAAAGAACCGTTCCAGGCGAGTGTAATAGGGGGCGAGGTCGGCATGGGCGATCGGCCAGTTTTCCCCAAAGCCGTCCCGCTGCGCCGCCTTGAATTCATAGTCCGACAGGCGCAGGGTAATGCCGCCCCATGTATGGCTGCGGCCCCCCACCTGACGCCCCCGAATCCAGTAAAAGGGTTTGTTCTCGGGCGTCGTGTAGGGGTGTTCCCGCTCATCCACAAAAAAGTCAGGATTCGCCTTCCAATAGCCGGGGTGGGTGGCTTGGTGGGTCTGTTTGCCCGTGGCAATGTTGAACGCTCTACGGGCCGTGTCCCGGACAGGGTTATGCGGGTCGCGTTTGGGGTCAATGTCTCGCCCCGCTTCTAGCACCAGCACCCGTAAGCCTTGTTCCCCCAACTCCTTAGCGGCGATGCCGCCATTGGCTCCTGACCCCACCACGATCGCATCGTAAGGTTCTGCCGTCTTGTGAATATGCATCCCCGCCGCGCCTCCCTAATGCCGGTCGCGAACGACCACCCCGGCGGCGAGGGTGAAGGGCAATGTTTCAGGGGCGGGGCGATCGTTCATTCGTCTTACAAAACCTGCTGAGTGCTCAATTCAGCATAAATCCTATTGGGAAGGCTCAAGGCGCACTTTGCTGAATGGTTTAAGGTTGCGGGCCGAATAAAAACAACCTGGGCTTGCGATGTCAGATCGAGACTGTGTGCAAGCTTGGGGCAGCGGCTGGGAATGCGGCTGTCCCCTCTAGGGATAGGGGTAGGGGGCATTGGGGTGGGGGCGATCGCTGGGCCGCGTGATTTTGTGGCGCGCTGTGCGGCGATACAGCAACTCTAGCTGTCCCCCCGCTTCTTGAATGAAGGCCCGCTGGCGGCGATACCGACTTTGAAAGTAGTTGGCAAATATCAGGGTGGCGATCGCGATAACTAAGCCCACCGCTGTCGTCAACAGCGCTTCCCCAATGCCCGCAATCACGGTCAGAGAGCTATCACCGCCAGCACTGCCGAGATCCAGGGCCGATAGCGCCTGCACTAAGCCCAAAATCGTGCCCAACAATCCTAATAACGGGGCAATGCCCACAATGGTATTGAAGGCAGTGGCAAATCGTTGCAGCAGCGGCAATTCTCCTTGGGCGGCGCTTTCCAACGCGAGTCGAAACTCTTCTGGCGTGGCATCGGGCAACGTCAGTGCCGCCAAAAAGATGCGCGCTAAGGGCAGATCCGTATTCTTCTTCAAATAGGTCACCATGGCTTGAGGTTGCTGCCCATAGGTTTCTAACACCTTGCGGGCTAGCTGTCGCTGCCGCGAGGCAATCCGTCGCCAAAACCACAGCCGCTCAAAGATTAACGTCACCGCCACAAGCGATGTCGCCAACAAAGGAAGGGCGACCCAACTGTCCAACAACGTGTTGGTAATATCCACGCGATGTCATCGGTAAATGCCGCCCATCATCATAGCGACATCAGGTCAGATCGGGGCGACTCCTTCAGTCGGTCGCAGGCTCACCAGTGCGGTTAAAGCCTTGCCATCGACTTCACATCACGGGATGCCGGTAACACCTGTAAGGCCTCAAGGCATTGACTCAGGTTCACCGCATCTTCTAACAAGCACACATGCCCGCTGTCTGGCAAGTAATAAAGCTGCGACTGGGGCAATGATTGCTGCAGAATTTTGGCTTCCGCATAGGAGGGCAACAGGCGATCGCGGCCGCTGGCCAACAGACTGGTGGGGACCGATAGCTTGGAAAGTTGCTCCAAACTCACCTCAAAGCGATTGAGCATGCCGACCCGCCAAGCGACACAGGCTTGGGCAATGGGACGCACGGTACGGACAAATAAATCGAGCTTGTCTTGACTAATCCGGTCGAAATTGGCTAGCAGCGGTAGCGCGATCGCCCCTGAGGTTTGAAATAACCAGTCCGGAATGCTGCTGGTGTATTGCGTCAGCCACCGCATCCAGGCCGAGCGCCCGAGGGCAGAAGCTGGATTGATCAGCACTAAATGGGCCAAGCGAGTGGGGGCTAACAGCGCTACTTGCAACGCCAAACAGCCCCCAAAGGATTCTCCACACAAATAAATGGGGCGATCGCCTCCAGCTTCTTGCATTAGCCGCACCACAGCCTGCGCCAGTTCTGACCAGTCTTGGCGATTATTGGGAGGAATTGTCAAACACCGCACATCGAAATCCCGCGCTAACGCTTGTACCTGAGACACAAATAATTGACCCGTGCCATCTAAGCCCGGCAGCAGCAGCAGTAGCGGCTTGTCGAGTTGGGGTAAAACGGGAGCAAATAAACTCGGCGCGATAGATGACTTCATTAACCTCAGAGAGCGTCGCTAAAGCAGACTATGACTGCAACAAACCGTTGACTGCCGACCAACAGCGATCGGTCAGGGTCTGGGCATACTCGGTGCCCTGCCGCCCCCGATACGCGGCGCGATCGGTCGAGGTGATCCAGATCGGCTCACCAACCCGAACCTCGACGCGACGGTAAAACACCAGCGGATGTCCTCCTTCGCGCTGAAACATCGGTTCACTGGGGTCAAACCAGCCAAATAGTCGTAGAGGAACCGGAGATTCAAAACCCATCTCGTCTGATACGAGGGCGACCGGCAATAACGCCATGGATTGCACTGGTGCC
>CAZFWL010000618.1:0-2932 GCA_964522775.1 uncultured Halomicronema sp. | reverse complement strand
GGGGTCAATTCCAGTTTGTCGCTGAAACGCTCGCCGGGCAGCCATGCCATAGCCGTAGGTGCGCTCATCTGACGGATCTTGGAAAGGATAGCGAATGTAATCGAGCTGCAGCCCATCGACGTCGTAGGTGGTGATGATTTCTTCTTCTAGCCGCAGTAAATAGTCGCGTAGCTGCCGGTTAGCTGGGTCATAGAAGGGTTTGGTTTGCCCGAGGGGAATCGGACTACCCGCTTGATCATATCCAGACCAACTGGGATTAGCCGCCAGCGATGGGCCTAAAAATTGATCGGATTGGGCCAGAATCTCGTTGTGGCGCAGATTGCCAGCGGCAAATACCCAGATCCAAGCGTGTAAATCCATATTGCGCTCGTGGGCCAGTTCCACGGCATCAGCTAACGGATCCCATCCCTGGGTCAGCGGGTTTTGTTGCGGCGCGACCCGACTCGGATAAATCGGGAACCCCGCATTCATCGTTTCAAGAAAGACGGTATTGATGCCCGCTGTTTGCATGTTGTCAAAAAGACGAGCCAGACCCGCCCGTGATCGAGCCCGAACGATGCTGCCACGATCGAGCCACATGGCACGCACTTCAGCTTGGGCAAAAGGGCGATCCAGAGGAAATTCGGTCCACAAAGCATCCCGCACCTCTAGCCAGCGACGACGAGCTTCGCCATAGGCTTCAGTAGCGAGCAAATTGGGCCAGTCAAGTTTAAGCTGCCGGGCAGCTTCAAGCGCCGGAGTACTGACCGTAGCAACGTCAGTGCTCGCCATGCGATCTTTTTGGTCACTCGTGACTGCAACCGATTCGCGACTGGCAGGCAATTGCACTTCAACGGGTTGGCTCGCAGCGTTGGCTGCAAAGAGCGCACTTTCGTAACGTCCCACCAAGCTGTCTAATTCCTTTTCCATACGGAGGCCGAAAAAATAGGAAATCGGCGCATCGCCAGGACGCACCAACAACCCGGGCGGAGCAATCTGATCAGCGGGATCACTAGAAGCCCCTTGCAAATCGCGGGAGGGAAAATCTGGCAGCGTGGCTGGGTCAAGATCTTGAGGAATGCCCAAGCGGGTGCGATTTTGAGCGATCGCGCGATCGCTGAGACGTGGAGCAATCGCATCTACAGATGCCGCGGCCGTGGGCGAAGTCAAGCTCCCAACCGGCACAGCGTTGACCAACAGCCAACTCACGAGCACTCCCAACAAGCACCAACAGCCCAGTTTTACCAGCTTACGCATAAATTCAGCGCCTCTTTAACAGCTACGTCAGTCAGTCTGGCCATCTAACCGGACCAGCCACTACGAGCAATTTTTCTCATCACATTTAACCGCTAATTGGCGAAATCAGATGACCTGGCAGAAAAAAATTGCTGCTTTTATTTACAGGCGATGGGAGCCATTCCCCGAAAGATCTTGACGGTTGATTTAGAGAAGAACCACAAAAAAGTTAGGCTGCGCGCTTTGGGCCCTGCCCTACTCCGCAACTTAGAGTCGCAATCAAACCAAATGCGCCAAGCCCGATAGCAAAGAAGATCAACTGAAATGCCCCGCCAAACTTAAAGTTTGGCGGGGCATTTCACGATTCGCATGAAAGTCGCAACGGAATAGCCGAAATTTACGAAGCCAAAGCCACTTCCACCGTTTCTTGAAGCTGACCACTTTGGTATAGCTCAATCAAGATGTCAGAACCGCCAAGAAATTCACCGTTGAGGTAAACCTGAGGGATCGTGGGCCAGTTGGAATATTCCTTAATGCCTTGGCGCACATCGTAATCGGAGAGCACATCAAACGTCTCGAAAGGGACGCCCAAAACGTTCATAATCTGTACAACATTGTTGGAAAAGCCGCACTGGGGCATCAGCTTATTGCCCTTCATGAAAACCATGATCTTGTTTTCATTGATGAGCGTTTCGATACGTTCTTTAACCTCTGGAGCCATGGGGGATTACCTCGTCGTTGGGATGCAAGTAGAAACGGAGAACGAAACCAGGTATTAAGCACTCTGGCTAACTTTTGCCCAGGTGTCTGGGGTATAAGTTTTCAGCGCCAGAGCATGGATAGCCTCGCTAGACATAGCGGAATTCACAGCTTTATACACTAGTTGATGTTGCTGCACCAAACTGCGTCCTGCGAACGCTTCCGATACCACGGTGACTTCTAAGTGATCGCCCCCACCAGTGAGATCGTTGACCTTCACTTCAGCGTCGGGCATTTCAGTTTGAATCATTGATACGACTTGATCAGCTGTGACCATGCATTTCCTCTGATGAACGGGTGTTTGCCCTAGTCTATCAATTTCGTTTTTGCGGCTTAATTAAATTCGTAGGGAGCTTCGACAAAGCCCATTTCGAATAATTGCTGATAAGCCTGTTCGCCCAAATCACGAGTCGGCTGCTGGCTACGCAGCACCTCCATAAAGAGAGGAATCGCTTCTTCGGGCTGCCCCTGTCCCCGATAAATCAGCGCCAGTTGGTAGCTGGTCTCATCGCGCTTCTGGGCAGCTTCGATCGCTCTTTCACGGTTACTCCGATTTTGCCGCGTATCGACACCGAAGAACATTTCAGCGAGCTCTTGGTAGAAGAGCGAGAGCTGGTTGTAAAGTTCACGGGCTTCGTCCAGCTTGGCAATCGCCTCAGTAAAGTCTTGCTCGGCGATCGCGGCAGTCCCCTCACCCACCAGTTTGTCGGCGTGGGGCACGCTAAATTCACTGGTTGAGACCGAGTCGATGCGTCGTACTTCTGACTCGAGCCCTTGTGCGAGCACCGTTGAGCCCATACCCCCAACCAGGCCAAGAGCTAATAAGCTACCGCCAAGCCAACGTTGCAAATTACGGAAATCGGGAGCGAAATGAACAGCCATGGGGGAACCTAAGTGCAAATATTGACGGAATGCAAAAATACCGATGTATCTTACCATTTCACATGAAATTCGAAGT
>CAZFWL010000617.1:0-2939 GCA_964522775.1 uncultured Halomicronema sp. | reverse complement strand
TGGTTACGCACGGCCTCAGGGCAGCGACTAGCTTATGCCACCTCTTGGTGGGAAGCCAGTCATGTGGATGAGTATTTACAAAATCGATCGCTGCCGATTTGGGCCAGCCTGACTCGTATTCGCGCCGAACTCTATCGCGACATTCGGGGCATTCATTATGGCCATTCCCAACCACTGGAAGTCGCCTTTGGCGAGCGGGGGCCATTTTGGGGGCGGCACTATCTGTTTTGGCACAATGGCAAACCTCTGACGCTCATTTATGAGGTCTTTTCGCCCTGCCTGACACGCTATCTGGGACCGACGCGGGCAGAAATGTTACCGCCTCCAGAACACTAATACGGAATCGATTGGCGCTCCCCGCTAAAGCTTGGTTGATAAGGAATCGAGGTGGGCTGGGGCTGCGCAATGAAAGTCACCGCTGGTGCCGTAAACGTCTGCGCCAGGGTGATCTGTTCTTCACTCCAACGATTAACTTCGGGTTGAATGGCCTGCCAGCGGTGAGTACTGGTATCGATTTGATGGGCGATCGCGATCGCGGTATCGCGATCAACGACCAGACCCGAGTTCCACAACCGCTGGGCTTCATTCCACAAGCGGATGGCTTCTCGCTCTGCCGTAATTTGGCGATCCAGCTGCTGGGGCAGATCTAACGGGGCCGCCTCATGGTCCAGTGGCTGTAGCTCCGATAGAGCCTGGTAAGCCGTGGCCCAGTCGGCGATTGCGAGAGCCGTTTGGGCTTGCTCATTGAGCGTTTGCGCTAGCCCCTGTTGCTGGGTTTGTAACTGAGCCTTCAGCGATTGAGCCGCCTCAAAGTGCTGACTGTGAAACGGGACTTGGGCCACTAGCGTGATCGCTGTCGCCCAATCTTCGTCAGTAGCGGCTTGTTGAGCCTCTTGCAGTGCTGTGTACGACCATTGTTCCAGCCAGTCCTGCCCTTCGTTGAAAAGCGGATGACTCACGGGCCAGCGGTTCACCTCGGCCAAGGCAACTTGCCGCGCTTGGGAATCACCCGTCGCGATCGCCGTTTGCCAGCACGTCAACTGATCTCGCGCTGAGGCAAGGTGGGTCCAGTCGGTGCAGTCAGGTTCGGCAGGCAGCATGACCAGCTGCTCAAAGGCTAGAAGCGTCAGGTTGCCTGCTGCGACAGCCCCTGCAAAGAGACCGATTGTCAAACTACTCGATAGACCGCCGAGCGTTTGTCCCAGGAATTGCCATAGCGACTCTGGCGCGATATCAGTTGGTGCCGAGATCGCCAGAATTTCCGGTTCGTTGAGAGGCGCTGCCGATAGCGGTTGAGACTGTAGAAAGCGTTGCCACTCCCCTAAGTCGGTCGCACCGGACGCCGCCGAACGGTCAGTAATCGCTGTCGAGGCCGAGAAAGAAGACGCCATGGTCAAACGATGAGGGCATTCGCCTCATGTTTCACCTGGTCTTTACGATCACCCGGAGAAATTGCCTCCTTGGTCAGGCAACTTAACGGAGTCCGATCGTTTCCAGGAGCTTCATTTGGTCGCGTACAGGGACGAGGGTATTGGCGGTCAACCAGCCACTAGCGGCCACAGCCGGTAGGCCAATGCCGGGAAAGGTGGAGTCGCCACAGCAGAGCAAGCCATCAAGAGGCGTTGTGGGCCCAGGAAAAATCGCCTTACCCGCAGTGATCGCGGGGCCATAGCTGCCACGATGTCTTCTTAAAAAGCGCTCGTGGGTGAGGGGGGTACCGACGAGAGACACTTCCACGCGATCGCGAATGTCAGGAATCACCCGCTCCAGCGCTTGCCACATGACTGCCGAACGCTCCGCTTTGAGTTGCTGGTAACCATCGCTGCGGCGATCGAGTCCTTGCCACAAGTCGTAGGGTTCGTTGCCGGGGGTGTAGACGTGGATGGTGTCTTTGCCCGCCGGGGCCAGGGTGTGATCGAGCCGGGAAGGAATAGAAATAAGGACGACATTTTGCGGCGCGGTGACGCCTGCTTCCCAATCGTTGACGAAAATGTGATGGCAGGCCAAATCGTCGGGCAGCCCGGTCGCGTCAATGCCGAGGTGCAAGTGCATGAAGCTGTCACAAGTGGGAATGTTTTGCCGCTGTCGGCGCAGCGATCGCGTGGCAGGATGATCAGGCAGTAGCTTGAGCGTGTCCCAAATGGAGGCATTGGAAATCACTGCGCGCTTGGCGTGGAGGGTGTCGCCAGAGCAGAGGCGTACGCCAGTAGCGCGATCTCCTGCTATTGAAATTTCTTCCACATGGGCTCCGAGTCGCAGCGTACCTCCATGGTTTTCCAGCCCTCGCACTAGGGCATCCACTAGCGCCGCACTGCCCCCGACGGGATAATCGAGCTGCACACCGGGACGATACCAGTCAGCAAACATGAAGGCCATTTCGGCAGCGCTGGTGCCAGAAGCGGGCAAACCCGACAGTAAGAAGCAGAGCAGATCCAACCAGTTACGTAGAAAGCGATCGCTGACGACACGATTCATCAAGCGGCTAAATGGCCCCGTGAGATCGAAAATGCGAGGGGCATGGAGCAGCATCGGCCAAGCGTAGGGCGCCACCGTTTGAAAGCCACCCCAGTCGAATCGTAGTGCTGCTGGGGGCAAGGCCACTGCGGCTTCACCATAGGGCTGCATAAAGGTTTGGAGTTGCCGCCATTGAGCGATCGCCGCTCGGCCTCGCAGGTTTCCCAACACTTCACAAAACTGATCGGCACCAACCTGAGTATCGAAGGTTCCTTCGGGCAGGCAGCAGCCCCAGGTGTCGTAGGTGCACCACTCCGGCTCTGTGCCAATCGCATCTAACACATGGCGCAGCGGATTGTGGGAGGGACTGTAAGACAAGCCGGAATATAGCGATGGCCCGGAGTCGAAGGTAAACCCATGCCGCTCAAACCCGTGGGCGGCCCCACCGGGAATCGTGCGGCTCCCGCACACCACCACGTCTAAGC
>CAZFWL010000616.1:0-2944 GCA_964522775.1 uncultured Halomicronema sp. | reverse complement strand
AACAATGACACCGATAAAGGCAAGCTGGCCAATGTCATCCCAGCGCCGTCCCAAGATGGTAAGGGAAAACATAGAGGCAGCAAATACTGCTGATGTGATGCAGTAAAGACAAGCCGCTTGAATTTCGAAAGCCAGCAGATACATTAAGTAGCCGCTAAAAACAAGCATGGCGGTCGCGCCAATAAATAACAGTGGCCACGTCAATGATTCGATTTGGCTGCGCAGTTCTTTTTGGCGGTCAGGATTAAGTACAAATGGTGCCAGTGCCATTACGGCCATGCTGAAATAGCCGAGAAACCCAAATAGCGTTAATGGCAGACCAAAAATCTCAGCATAAGGACTGGAGAGAACACGATCGCAACCGCCAGCAGGACAGGCTGCATCACTTCCCATCACCTTGATGACAGTGAGATAAGCGGTGCCGCAGGCTCCCATTAAGGCGATCGCGGCAATAATCCAACGAGACCAGCGATGAATCCACAAAGTTTCCTGTCGGCGACGTGGCATATCAGTGTCTATCCTCTGGCTTCGATCAGCAAATTTCCTATTTATTCTGCCCTATGACATGACTATCTGACAGACTTCACTAAGGAAATCGTGATCGCTTTTGTCCACGAAGAAGCTTTCTGGGCGCAAAGCCTTGCCAACAGAAGCATTTAGTAGCTGAAATGTAGGGAGCTTGTCGGCAGTTGCTTGACCTTCAGTTCAGTGACAAGACGGTAGGAGACGTATTTGTGCCTAATGAGGATTCATTCAGCTAAGCCTTCAAAGTGCTCTCGACTTTCGCAGCGAAGGCTTCGCGGTCTGGCAGTACCTCAAAAACTCGATCCATACTGGTGAGTTCAAACAACATTTTGACTTGCTCATTAATAGAGCAGACATAGAGTGATTTATTGCAGGCTCTGACTTTTTTAAGCACAACGACCAAAATGCCCAAACCGGAGCTATCTACAAAAGTAATGTCTTTAAGGTCGATTAAGAGTACATCCACACCTTCCTCGAGCGCGGTATCTACCTCTTTGCGAAAGATTTCGGCCTGGGTACCGTCGAGAATGCCAGTGGGCTCAAGAACACGAATATTAGCTGCCATACGTTCCTCATAAATCTGCATGGGGGTAAACCTCCAATCGATATAACCAAGCGGCTACTGATGTAAGGTTGCCCTAGTTCGCTCAAAATACACAGCTCGTTAACAGGGTTAAGACATTTTTGCTGGATTGTCGCGAAGTTGAATTGCAACTGTCCCCATCTGCAAAGTTGATGAAGAGGGCTGGTTGCTGATGAGCATCGGCCCCAAGTGTTTGCTAAATGGCTGAGTAGCGGCTTCGACAGCTAGTAGCCATGGAAACCGCTGCTGTAGTGATGGCAGCAATGCTGGCCAGTCTATATACACTAGTTCTGAGCTGGGGATGGATAACTGTTCTGCCAAATGACTTAAATTCGTTTGATCTGCTATCGATCCTTGATTAGCCTGCTGAAACACCTGTTGAAGTCCTTCTAAAGAGGTTGATAGGACTTCAGACTTATTCACTGTGGTGTGAACAGCGATAATTTGTGTCGCCAACCGTAGCGGCGCATTGTGACTTGTGCGGGTCAGCGAAAACTGCGTCCATGTCGTGAGGGGCTGATCGTTATAGACCATGCGATTGACGGTTAGCCCTTGGGCCGCAGCAAAGTCATCGATTGCGGCAAAGTCAGAAGTCGATGCCTGAGTGATTAAAGCCCAATTTGGCTGATTGCCTGGCAACAAGGCCAGAGCGTACTCGCCCCCGAGAGCCGACGATAACTCGACGGATACTGACTCTGGCGCAAACGACCAAGACTCTAACAAAGCCGCGATCGCTTGTTGCGCAATCGGGTAGCCACCTACGTTGGTGTTGAGCGACTGCAACTGCTGGGATAGCTGAGCGCCAGCAGTCACAAATAAAGCACTGTCTGGCACCAGAGATACTGACTCTAGCGGCAGCGCTTTAGACGGCGTGGTTTGACTGACTGAGATTGCTTCAGGGGTGGACGATGAAGATATTGTTGCAATGGCAGTATTGCCAAGTAAGCTATCCGCCAAAGCTTGAAATGAAACAAACGCCAAATTGGCCTGCTGGCCGTCAGGTCTAATGGGTTGCGTCATCACCGACTCGGTATCGCCAAACCAGGCTAGTAACTGGGGAATATTGGCCACGAGCCAACCCACTCGATTATCTGGCAGGGTGGTTATGGCCTCACGGTAAGAGGCCGCTTTGATCCAACTGACATCAGGGGCGCGGTAGGTCGCGATCGCCTGGCGCAAGACCCGTACGTCGTTGGCGAGCAGGACATAGCGATCGCCAACCATAGTGGTGGCCAAAGTGTCTAAAGCTAAGTCTGAAGAGAAACCTGACTTAGGCGAGCCCCCGGTCAGCGCTAAAGTCTGATCAGAAATTAGTGAAATTCCAGATACTGTCTCGAAGCGCAGATTTCGCTGAGCGGCTCGTTGTTGCCAGAGTCGATGCAGGGCTTCTCGAGCCGCATCCGCGTCACGGCAACTCAAAACGGCTAAATAGCCAGGTTGCTGACCATTACTGGCATCGTAGTCTAAATCGATCGCGGTGAAGGCTAAGGTTGCCTCTTCATCGAGCCAAGGTCGGACATCGGCCTCATAGTCCCAGCCCACCAACTCTTCGAGCGACTGTTGCAAGGATTGCCATTCTTGACGCACTTGAAATCGTTGATTGGCTGGAGTCAAGAGCTGCCGTAGCTGCCAGAGCCGATCGGGGCGTGCTAGCAAAGAAACCATCAACGGCGACTGCCGGGGCACAAACTGAGCCGCTTGGGGCTGCGGCTGCCCCCCTTGGGTAATGAGCACACGAGGATTTTGCGCTGTCAGCCCCCAAAAGCCACCAATGCCAACCAAAAGCAAAATCCCAGCCAATACTGCGATCGCTGAATAGAAGGTGCGCGATTTCAT
>CAZFWL010000615.1:0-2953 GCA_964522775.1 uncultured Halomicronema sp. | reverse complement strand
TTGACCCGGCATTTGCCGCAGGTCTTCAATAATTTGCTCGATGCGCTCTAGGGGCAGGGTTTGGCGGCGATAAGCCAGCTCCAGCGCCAGGAAGTAAAACGCCATCACCTGCGCGGTAAAGGTTTTAGTGGCGGCGACGCCAATTTCGATGCCCGCATGGGTGTCGATAATGTGGGGCACCAGCCGCGATAGCGAGCTTTCCGGTCGATTGGTAATGCCCAACATGCGGGGCGCCAGGGCCGGATCGTTCGCCTCTTGGCGGCGCTTTTGCTCCATTTCCAGGGCGGCGAGAGTGTCCGCCGTTTCGCCCGATTGGGTGACGCCAATGGTGAGGGTATCGCGGGTCAGCGGCGAGGGAGAATAGCGAAACTCCGAGGCGTACTGCACCATCGTGGGGATGCCCGCCAATTGCTCAATCAGGTATTTGCCCACCAGGCTGGCATGCCAGCTCGTCCCACAGGCGACGATTTGCACCCGGTCCAGGCCGTTGAGTAGCTCATCGGGTAAGCCTAACGTGATGGGGGGCGTCGCGCGATCGCTCGACCAAGCCGTGTCCAAATAATTTTCTAAACAGGTCCGCACCACTCCCGGCTGCTCATAGATTTCCTTGAGCATGAAGTGTTTGAAGCCCTGCTTTTCCACCATAATGGGGTTCCAGTTCAAAGAGAAGGGCCGCTTTTTGAGGCGATCGCCCTCAAAGGTATACACTTCAACGCCCATGGGGGTGAGCAAAGCCAGTTCCCCATTTTCCAGCGGGAGCACGGCGCGGGTGTGGGGCACGATCGCGGGCGTATCCGACGCACAGAAAAATTCCCCCTGGCCAAACCCAATAATCAACGGGGCCTGCTGGCGCACCACAATCAGGTCATCCGGAAAATCCGCATTGATCACCGCGAGGGCAAACGCGCCTTCGAGCTGCTTCACGCTCAGGCGTACGGCTTCAAAAAAGGGATTCGCTTCGATGGAATTCGCCGCCGAGAGCTGTTTCATATTTTCAGCAATCAGGTGGGGAATCACCTCGGTATCGGTATCGGAGCGAAATTCGTGCCCCTTGGCCTTCAGGGTTTCCCGCAGTTCACGATAGTTTTCGATGAGGCCGTTTTGCCCTACGGCGATGCGGCGATAGGCGTCGGTGTGGGGGTGGGCGTTGTGTTCTTTGGGCTTGCCGTGGGTGGCCCAGCGAGTGTGACCAATCCCCAATCGGGCCGGATTTTCCAGGCCGACTAGCTTATCGGCCAAATTTTGCAGCTTGCCTTTGGCCCGCACACATTCCAATTCACCTTCCAGCACGGTTGCCAAGCCCGCTGAATCGTAGCCGCGATACTCCAGCTTTTGGAGCCCCTCCATCAAAATGTCGCTGGCGGGGCGCGTGCCAATGTAACCAACGATGCCACACATAGAGCCGTGCTCCTTATGAATAAACGATGTCGCCAACTCGCAAAGGGGAACTCAGTGCGTGGTCAAACGCTGCTGCGATCGCTCCCTTGCCCAACAATACGGACTGGAGTGAATTGCGTATGGGTGTGAATGATACAACTTATTGACCGGAGATGGGGAAGTCGGAGCCGCAAAGGCGACCGCGATCGCCGGGGCAAAACGGCGGACATTGCGGAACGGGGACGGGGCTGACGGGAAGCCGAAGAGTGGGCCGGAGGGTGGAATTTTGCCGGGCCGATGCAGGATCAGGAGCCGAGAGCGGGCATGTTGAGACAGCAACAGGGACAGGCATAGCCATGCTGTTAGGGGCACTGTGTTGTCTTGGGAGAAGTCATCATGAACCGCGATCGTATTCGCTTAGCTCAATTTGGTGTGGGGCGCTGGGGCAACCATCTGCTCAGAAATTTTTTGGCCTTAGAGGCCGTGGACGTGGTGGCTGTCGTCGAGCCGCGCAGCGAGCAACACGCCGCCATTCGCGAGAAATTCCAGCTCGATCCAGCGTTTAACTTAACCCCCGATGCTGAGGCGGTGTTGGCGGATCCGGATGTGGATGCTGTGGCGATCGCGACCCCCGCTGCGACCCACTACAACTTGATCAAAACCGCTCTCAAAAATGGCAAACACGTCCTCGCGGAAAAGCCCCTGACCCTCGATGTGGCGGAATGTGAGGAGCTGTGTCAGCTCGCGGACGATAACGGGTTGCAGTTGGTCATTGACCACACTTATTTATTTCACCCGGTGGTGCAGCAGGGGGCGGCGGTCTTGCGTCAGCAATCGCTGGGAACCCTGCGGTACGGCTATGCCACCCGCACCAATCTCGGTCCCGTGCGTCCCGATGTCGATGCCCTGTGGGATTTATCGATTCACGACATTGCCATTTTCAACCATTGGTTAGGGGAAACGCCGATCGCGGTTACGGCTCAAGGACAAATCTGGTTGCAGGACGACCGTGCCTCGGAACCGCTGTTTCCGGCCGGACTGGCCGACGTGGCCTGGCTGCGGTTGTTTTATCCCAGCGGTTTTGAAGCCACCATTCACGTCAGCTGGGCGAACCCAGACAAGCAGCGAAGACTCGGTGTGGTGGGCGATCGCGGTACCCTGATTTTTGATGAAATGCAGGCCGACGCGCCTTTAGTGGTGCAACGGGGCGAATTCACCCCGGACGGTATTTATTTTGTGCCGACCAATCTGGCGCATGAGGTCATTGATATTCCTGCTGGCGAACCGTTGAAACAGGTCTGCGAGCATTTCATCGACTGTGTGAGCCAGCAGCAAACCTCGTCAATTTCGTCCGGTCAAGTCGGGACGGACGTGGTGCAAGTGCTGGTGGCGCTGTCGCGATCGCTGAACCAAGACGGGCAGCGGGTGGCGGTGGATTAGATGGGTGTGAGAATAATTGAATAAGCGGTCGTGGAAGCAAACTTGGGCCCTAAAAATTACTGTTCCAAGTCCACGCTAGAAATTAACTCATGCCATCAATAACGTAGTGAGCATAACGGTCATTATCGAGTGCAGT
>CAZFWL010000614.1:0-2962 GCA_964522775.1 uncultured Halomicronema sp. | reverse complement strand
ACGTAACGTAAATGGCACGAGAGAAGTTTGAAAGAAATAAACCTCACGTCAACATTGGCACCATTGGTCACGTTGACCATGGTAAAACCACGTTGACAGCAGCAATCACCATAGCTCTTGCTGCAGCAGGCGGCGCTAAGGCTCGTAACTACGAGGACATCGATGCTGCGCCTGAAGAAAAGGCTCGTGGAATCACCATCAACACAGCCCACGTTGAGTATGAGACAGAGAACCGTCACTACGCTCACGTGGATTGCCCTGGTCACGCTGATTATGTGAAAAACATGATCACTGGTGCAGCCCAGATGGATGGTGCAATTTTGGTTTGCTCGGCCGCTGATGGCCCTATGCCTCAGACTCGGGAGCATATCTTGCTATCCAGACAGGTCGGCGTACCGAGTCTTGTCGTGTTCTTGAACAAAGAGGATCAAGTAGACGACGAAGAACTCTTGGAACTGGTTGAGCTAGAGGTCCGTGAACTGCTCAGCGACTATGATTTTCCGGGAGATGATATTCCCATTGTGACTGGTTCTGCCCTCAAGGCCGTAGAGGAAGGGGGAACCGGCGAGTGGAGCAATAAGATTCTGAAGCTCATGGAAGAGGTTGATGCTTACATCCCAACGCCTGAGCGCGCCGTTGACAAAGAGTTCTTGATGGCCGTTGAGGACGTCTTCTCGATTACGGGTCGCGGTACTGTTGCAACTGGCCGGATTGAGCGGGGTGTTGTGAAAGTTGGCGAGACTATCGAAATCGTCGGTATTAGAGATACTCGCAGCACCACCGTAACGGGTGTTGAGATGTTCCAAAAGACTTTGGATCAAGGCCAAGCCGGTGATAACGTCGGCGTTCTACTGCGCGGCGTTCAAAAAGAGGATATTGAACGGGGCATGGTTTTGGCCAAGCCTGGCAGTATCACCCCCCATACCGAATTTGAGGGAGAAGTCTATATTCTCAAGAAGGAAGAGGGAGGGCGTCACACGCCGTTTTTTGCTGGCTACAAACCTCAGTTCTACATTCGAACTACTGATGTAACGGGTGAGATCGCCCAATATACAGCGGATGATGGTTCAAGTGTTGAAATGGTGATGCCCGGTGATCGCATCAAGATGACTGTAAAACTCATCTACCCAGTCGCGATTGAGCAGGGTATGCGCTTTGCAATTCGTGAGGGTGGCCGCACTGTTGGTGCTGGCGTCGTCTCTAAGATTGTCGCTTAAGCATTTCCGCTGACTTTTCAAAAGGAGAGTTCTGCAATTTAGGACTCTCCTTTTGAGCTCTCTCTTTTGTTAGCACTAATACGCTAACGTCGAACCTTGAAAATTTACTCTAGGCAACTTGCATGGCAACTATTCAGCAGCAAAAAATTCGAATTCGTTTGAAGGCCTTTGATCGTCGCTTACTCGATACTTCATGCGAAAAAATTGTTGATACCGCTAATCGCACTAACGCGACTGCGATCGGGCCCATTCCGTTACCGACAAAGCGTAAAATCTACTGCGTTTTGCGATCTCCTCACGTAAATAAGGACTCAAGAGAGCATTTCGAGACTCGAACTCATCGCCGCATTATTGATATTTATCAGCCTTCTTCCAAGACGATTGACGCCCTAATGAAGCTTGATCTTCCTGCTGGGGTTGACATTGAAGTGAAGCTCTAAGGGACTGACTGACTCTTGGAAAAGGTCTAGATCAGTATCTGAGGGGCATCTGTTTCAGCCGCATGTTACAAAATGATGCGATAGAATGAAAATGCTTAGTTGGTTAGGAAATTTTCATTAACCGCTATTCTTATCGCAATCACGGCTCAACGAGATAAATGCCTGCTTCTTCATTGGCTGTCAGAGAAATTCCGCTATTTCCTTTACCTGAGCTAGTCTTATTTCCTGGGGCTCACTTACCGCTCCACATTTTTGAGTTTCGCTACAGAATCATGATGAACACAGTACTCCAGGGCGATCGCAGCTTTGGAGTATTGATGTTTGACCCTGAAACAAAAGCGCCTGCCCGCATTGGGTGCGCAGCAGAAATTCTACATTCTCAAAAGCTACCCGATGACCGCATGAAAATGTTGACCATTGGCAAGCAAAGGTTTCGGGTATTGGACTATGTTCGTGAGAAGCCTTACTTGGTTGGCTTAGTTGAATGGATTGATGATCAGCCTACCGATCAAGATTTATCGACTTTGGTAGACGAAGTTGATGGTCTTTTGAGAGATGTTGTGCATTTGTCAGCAAAGCTAACGAGCCGCGAAGTTGAGTTGCCGAACAACATTCCGTCTCTGCCTCAAGAACTCTCTTACTGGATTGCCAGTAATTTGTATGATGCGGCAGATGAGCAACAGGCGCTGTTAGAGATGATTGATACAGAGAATCGTTTAGAACGAGAAGCCGAAATTCTGACGACAACTCGTAATCACTTAGCTGCCCGTACTGCTCTGAAGGATGTCTGGGAATAGAATAGGCGACTTAGCAATGTGCCTATCCTGACGTTTTTTTGTTGGCTTCGCTGGTATTCTGCAGCAAAGGAATTTGAGGGATGCTCTCAAGGAAGGATGACCGGTATGAAGTTGGTCATCCTTTAATGTTTTCTACCGGCTTAGGTGTAGATATTGACTCTGGCTCTGCTTCAGCATTGGGATGGAAGTATTCGTAGATCTGCTGGGCCATATGGGGGCCAATGCCCGGGACTTGGGAGAGCTGCTCAGTTGAGGCTTCGCGGATATAGTCGATGGAGCGAAAGGCCGCCAATAGTTCTTTTTGGCGATGCTGACCCAGGCCAGGAATGTCAGAGAGGCGAGATCGCCGCATGCGATCGGTACGTTTTTTCCGGTGAAAGCTCACGGCAAAGCGGTGGGCCTCATCGCGGAGGCGACGCAGCAGTTGCACGCCCGGCTGTTCGACTTCAGTATTGAGAGATAAGGACTCACCGGGCAAAAAGATTTCTTCTCGTTTTTTCGCCAAGCT
>CAZFWL010000613.1:0-2963 GCA_964522775.1 uncultured Halomicronema sp. | reverse complement strand
CAACATCAACTTTGGCTTCTTCAGCTATAGCCTGCCGACCGATTTGTCTTCGTCCCGTGCATGGCGGATCATCTGGGACCCGATGTTCTTCCAGTTTGCGAAGGCAGCTCGCGGAGCCCTGCGGTTTGATCTCGAAACTTATCGGAAACTGGGTGCCGCGAGCCGACGACTCTACCTATTCGCGAGCAAGTTGCTTTCTGGCAAGGACGTCACGCATCCAATTCATGTAGGCGATCTCGTCACAAGTGTCATGGGTTACGATCCCGACCTAAGGCCCTTCGAACAGAACGCACGATTGCGAAGGTGCCTGCGTAGACTCATCCAACACGGCGTCCTACGAGAAGGCGACACGAAGCTGTACAAGCGGTCGAAGAATCGGTATTCCGTAGTGATGGCCAAGGGAATTGCCCTACGACAACCTCGCACCAACGTCTACACCGAATCGCCATTGTTCGAACCGCTATGCGAAATCGGGTTCGATGCCCGCGGCGCTCAATGGCTGCTATCGAAATACGCGACGCATCTAGTGCGTGAATGGGTCGACATAACTCTGGCTGCTAAAGAAAGATTCGGAATGCAGTTTTTCAATCGTAGTCCGGCGGCCTTCCTTCGCTTCTACTTGAAACGCGCAGCAGCCGGAACGGATGGACCGCCCGATTGGTGGCACGATATCCGTAAGGCCGAAGAAAACGCACGAGCCGAGCGGGCGAGGAAACGTCGTTCAACGCAGATGCCCGATCAGCTTCCGAAGAAGGCGATGGATTCGCTCGACAATGTGCGCGATGAGATATTCCATCAATTCCTTGCCGCCGGTCAATCGGAAAAGCAAGCGACCGAAAACGCTCGTCGCTTCAAGGCCGCATCGCGATCAAAGCGATAGCTCCTTGACAGGGCCTCAACAAAAACAGCCCATTTGATTTCAAGTACTTTTGATCAGGTACTTTGTACAATGTCGTTTGGGCCTATTTTTTTCGGAAAGCCTGAGCAGTCACAGCAACTTACCGACAAGAGTTGAGCATCAGCTCGTCAACACTATGTCGCAAGCGACACGTGTGGGAAGATTTCTATGTGGCAAACGACACGTGATCATCGTTAGAAAACATGTCGCAAGCGACACGCATCAGCGCCGACGACAACAGCACCTGTCCACAAGTTATCAACAGCCTTCTATCTGCTACCAGAGACTCTTAATCACTGATATCACGAGCCAGAGGGCAACAAGCTGAGCGACAGCTTTCGGATAAGCGACAATCGCACCAATGGCGAAGATGGCAAAAACGACTATTTGAGCTGACATCGTACGCCATCTGTTTCGGATACGAGAGCGTTGCCAGATAGTTTTCGAAGCAGACCTATCGCTGCTCGTGTGTCGGCCAGGGCCTCGTGTGCGTCGCTAGGATTCAGCGGGACATCGAAGTATTCGCAGAGGGTCGCGAGGCGGAAATCATCAGGTCGCGTAAGATCAGGATTCTCATGAAAGAACCAATAGGCTCGTTGCAGCGTGCAGAATACTCGATAAGAAGCAGGTAGGAATATGTCTAGCCGATCGAACCATTCGGTCAGGAATGGCCCATCGAATTGGCTGTTGTGGGACGCGAGCTGAGCGACTCGAAATACTGACAGATCCCGCCGGAAAACTTCGACATTTGCATGGCTACGTAGAAACCGGGCGAACGCCCAAGCTGCTTTCTTCGGAGCCACGGCGGACCGCTTCCACTCTGCGCGGCGGTAGTGAATTCGCCGAAGTGCATCGGGGCATGCCTTTGTCTCGTCGAACCGAACTTTCACCTCAAAGACTTCGCGTTCATTGAAGTCCTCATCAATCGCGATCGCCGCAATTTGGATGATGGGCCGGTGGGTTTCCAGCCCACCGGTTTCGAGGTCAAACACGACCAACTGAGTGTCAGAGCTACCAGATCTGTCCGATTCGACTGTAGTAGGACTCTGGCTGATCGCGGCGGATGGCCGCAACCTCAGATGCCCTACACGTGGCCCGTAGACGCCTCGCGTTTTCACGCAGCCTCTTCGACAGGCCTTTGTGCGTCATTTCGCTTGCACTCCGCGATCGCGTCGTCGGCAACCTCGTGTAGTCTCAGCGAATTCAAAACATCTTGTTCGTCGAGCCAATGCGTCTCTCCCCAAACCGGTTTGCCAAACTCGTCCTCCTCCTTCTTGTAAGGTCGATACACGATAGTTGAGTACTGGGGTCCGTACTTGCCCGGTTTGCGAACAATTTTCATCCTCATCCGGCCGCGACGGTCTTCGTAAATGGTTTCGATTTCTGTGCTCATGTTTTCCTCCCTGATCGATGATTAGTCGTAATTTCTGACCAATCGACTATCACAAAGGAAGGGAAACCGCAAATCGCGGTGAATGAAATGAGCTGCGGTCCATTGTAGGCACCAGTTTTGAGGATCAGCTTTCGAGTTCGCTTGCTGGTGCTCTGTCCATTGCAGCTCTACGAATGTGTAGAATTCGAACTTCGTCATCGGCGATCGTAAACAAGGCTCGGTAGGTTCCGACTCGTTTGCCGAAGTTGAACTGACAAACTCCTCTTCGACGAGAGAATTCTCCGCTGCCAGTGGGCACCGTTCGGGCTGAGACGCGAGCGTTCGCAGCGCCGTGTGAAAGCGATTGAGCCAGTTCGCCGCCGTTTCCGGCGCGCTCTTGGCGGCTCGTTCATAGTATTCACGCAGATTGGACTTCGCGTTGGCTGTGATGACAACGCGGTAGTTCATGCGTCTCTGGAAATCCCGAATTCGTTGCGAAGGGCATCGATCGCTTCATCCAGAGGCTCTACACGTCCGGCGGCGACATCCTCCAAACCGGCTTCGATTCCTCGAACAGCTTCCTCCCGATCACGTTTCAGTAGGCGAAGCGCGTGCTCAACTACGGCTTCTTGATCAGCGAAATTGCCGTTGGCGATTTCGCTGTCCACGAATTCCTTGATGTCGGGTGATAGT
>CAZFWL010000612.1:0-2965 GCA_964522775.1 uncultured Halomicronema sp. | reverse complement strand
CTATTCCAGCAGTCAGGCGATCGCAGCCATGAAAGAAACCCTGGAAGAAGTCACCCAGACAGGGATCGCCGCTGATTGGGTAGGTCTCGCGAAAGAACAATTGGCTGCAGGCAACCTGGGCGCGCTGGTCTTCCTGTTCGGCATCATCATGGTCTTTTTGACCCTGGCGGCCCAGTATGAAAGCTATGTTGACCCGATTATTATTTTGCTAACGGTGCCGCTGGCCATGCTCGGGGCGCTAACGTTCATTGCAGTGCGCGGTCTGAATAATGACGTGTACGTGCAAGTGGCGTTGGTCATGCTCATCGGCCTCGCCAGTAAAAACGCCATTTTGATTGTGGAGTTTGCGAATCAGTCTCGGGCCATGGGCCTGACCATTGCTCAGTCGGCCCAACGGGCCGCCGAAGAACGCTTTCGTCCCATTCTCATGACCGCCATTTCTTCGCTGGTGGGCTTCTTCCCGCTGGTGATTGCGACGGGTGCGGGCGCGGCTTCACGCTGGGCAATTGGTACCGCGCTGTTCGGCGGATTGCTGGTGGCCACGGTATTGAGCTTCTTAGTCGTGCCGGTGCTCTATGTGGTGATTAAGAGTCTAGAGGCTCACTTCTTGGGACCGGCGCCACCAACGGGAGCCAACAATGGCGGTGGCGATAATGGTGTGTATTCGACTCCTGACGAGTCAACCTTAACGGCTCCCAATGGCACCGAGTCTGCCACGGAGACGCAAAACCCGACACCCACTCCATTTCAAGAAGGGGACAATCCGGCTTAGGAGGTGACTGATGAACTGGCGCAGAATGGTCTATGGCGGTTTGGTCAATACGGTTCTGGGTATTGGCCTCGGCTTTATTCTCTATGGCTTAGCAGGGACGCCCTATACCAGTCGCCATTATGAGAATTTGAGACGGGTCTATGTTGTCGTGGGCGGAGCTGGCGGCTTCGTCGTTGGCTGGAGCTGGGAAGGACTGCGCCAGCTGAAGGTTAAGCGTGATCGCGAGGAAGCTGAATTAGAGCAATCGACTCGCTCAGAGGAGTAACGGAGTGTGCCTGATGGTGTCTGCCAGGCCCTTCCCAACCTTCTAAATTTATTCTGCAAGTTCCTGAGCAAGCCGCTCTCAGCTATTACGCTAGCTTCTAGAATGTCTGGCCATTGTGGGCATTCGTCATTTCCTAACGTAACGGAGAGGCCGCACCATGCAAGTTGAACGTTCTGGCCAGCAAGACCTATCCCCCGAAGATCAAGCGCACCTGGAAAAATTGCGGCATTTAGTCGAAGCGGTATTGGCCGATGGGAAGGTGTCTGAAACCGAAATCCAAGCTGTGCGGGAGCTGGTTCACTCTAACCACAAAGTGACTCCCGAAGAGCTGCAGACCATTCGCTCAACGGTGCGAGAAATGCTGGGCGATGCTGTGCTGGAATATGACTGGGGTTGATGCCGTTGAAGGCGGTTAAATCGCTGGTGCGGGGTTTGGCCTCAGCAATATTGGCGCTGCAGCGATCTCAATCCAAGTTTGTATGGGTGTTGATTGCAGTTTTTGCGCTGGTGATTGTCAACCCCTTGCTGCCCGGCCAAGAGGCGGGCAAACATATCCTGAAGCTCCTGCTCTCCTTCATTATTCTGACGGGCATCCTGGCGGCGAGTGACGAACGGCAGATCATTCGTCAGCTGACATTTATGGGGCTGATATTAATTGGTTTGGATTGGGTCACTGCGCTAGCCGCTCGTCAACTGCCAGCGATGGAGGTGACGATTTATGTTTTGTATCTGCTGTTTGTCATGGTGGTCACGGTCGCCATCATCATCGGGGTCGCGCGTAGCCCCATCGTCGATTACAACATTATCTGTGGAGCCGTGGCGGCTTATCTCATGATTGGCCTCTCTGGCGGTTTTATTGCCTTATTGATTGAGACACAACAGCCGGGCGCTTTTTTAGTCAATGGTGAGCTGCTGCCGCGCCAAGGATTGCCCAACGCTTTGCTCTATTTCAGTATGGTGAGTCTGTCGACCATCGGTTATGGCGATATTATTCCGGTTGCCCCAATTGCCCGCTCAGCATCGTTGACGATCGGGCTCGTGGGCCAAATTTATCTCACCGTTCTCGTGGCCATTCTCATTGGCAAGTTCATGCACAAATAGCCGGTCCGCATCCCTAACGTATCTGAGGCCGAAATCCAAGCCGTGCGCGAACTCGTTCACTCCAATAATAAAGTCACCCCAGCAGAAATCTAGACCATTCGCTCCACGGTACGAGCAATGCTGGGCGATGCCGTGCTGGAATATGACTGGGGTTGATGTCGTTGACGGCGGTTAAATCGCTGGTGCGAGGCTTGGCTTCGGCAATATTGTCGCTGCGATCCTGCCCACTATGCATATTCGATATGCTTCTTTCAAGGAGAAATGAATGACTTATCAATCGCCAACTAAGTAGCCAGGCTAGTCAAAACAATACCCGTAGCATGAGTTCTAGTAAGGTCTAATTCTGCTAAGTCTACTCCGGTTAAATTCGCTCTAGTGAAGTTGGTATTTTGTAAAACGGCTCCACTTAGTATCGTACGGCTTAGATTAGCTTGACTTAAGTTAGTACCTGTCAAGTTAGCCTTAGTCAAATTCGAACCACTGAGGTTAGCCCCACTCAGATTAACATTACGCAAATTTGCTGCCATCAGGTTGAGATTCCGAAAATCTCTTTGTCCTGCAGCGTAGCGACTCAATAGTTCCTTGATATTCATGCCTTTTGTACTCATTAAGACCAATTCCAATAATCTCCATAGTTGTGGCAGAGCTTTGAAGATTTTAGAGGCAAACATGCTGGATAAAGCCACATTTCAGTCGTCTAAAGCATATTCAATTCCCCACAAATGACCTTGAACAATCTACATGACCGTATCAAAGAACCAACGCAACTTCCTGAATACAGTCACACGTCTGATCAAACTTTATAAAGGTCAATTACAAAAAATATG
>CAZFWL010000611.1:0-2976 GCA_964522775.1 uncultured Halomicronema sp. | reverse complement strand
CTCCAGGGCAAATGGCCCCAAGGCCCAATCCACAGCAGCTGAGGAAAATGGCTTCGGGTAGCCATTTCCCAATACAGGCGCATATCCCCCCGCAAATAAGGATCAAACCAGCCGCCCACATGTAGCATGGGCAAATCGACATCATCTAACTGCGGCGTGATGGTTTGCCAGTAGGGATGCTGGGGCGGATGATCGCGCCAGGTGTGAAAGAACGAGTCCGGGGCATAACGTTCAAGGACTTCCGGGCAAAGGGGATTGGCTTCATGCACGGGCAACTGCCGCGATGCTTGGTACAACGCCTGGAATGCAGCTTGATCGCCCTTGAGACGGGCCGTTTCTGCGGCGAGCTGAATCGCCCAACCCACTCCAGCCTGTAACAGCAAAGCTCCATTTTCATAGGCCCAATCTTTATCGGGGTGATAGCCCACCATCGCGGGGGCGATCGCTCTCAGCGCTTTGGGTTTAGCCTGAGCAGCAAACAGCTGGGTCATGCCCTGGTACGAAAAGCCATACATACCCACACGGCCGTTGCTGCCGGATAGATGAGCGGCCCATTCCACGGTGTCGAACCCATCATTGACTTCGTGCGCAAAGAGATGAAATTCGCCTTCGGAAGTACCTCGACCGCGCACATCTTGGATGACAACGATAAAGCCGTGGGAGGCGTACCAACTAGGATGCGCATATACCACCGTTGAGGCAATCGCACGGCCATAAGGCTGGCGCATCAACAAAACAGGAAATTTGCCTGCTGCATCAGGACGATAAATATCGGCATCTAACCGAACACAGTCCCGCGTGAGAATCGAAACGCTTTCTTTGGGTAAGACAGAATATCGGGGTCGCACAAATTTCTCAGAGTCAAGTTACCAAAGACTTTTACCCAGTTTTGTAGTGGAGGCAGAAACCGGCTGTCCCTAGAGCGCGATCGCCTGTGTCGGGGCAGAGAGACATCAAGTTGCAGACAGGCCGTCTGACCAGCCTGTTTTCCATAGAGAGGCTTCTTAAACTTACTACTTTGCCCTAGAAAAATCGGGTCATTTTCAAGCCGTTTCTACTCCGGATAGAGACTGTGGCCTTTGGTAACTTGCTGATTTGGCAAGGCAGGCGATCGCTAATCGCCTGATTACGAGCTAGTCAGAGCCGCCCCAAGTCCAGCGAGGATTACCCTCGCGCAAACCGCCAAACATCAGGGTCGACGTGAAACCGTTGACATCGGGCAAGCCCGTCATGTCTAAGACAGCGGTCACTTCGCCGTTGGCGAGCTGTACTTGTAGGTAAGAGTGACTATTGAAGGGGACGTCGTCAATGCGGTTGATGATCGCGGAAGCTTCGCAATCACTAAAACTAGGCTTCAGCGTGGCAACCCAGGTTGTGCTGAAATCATCATTGGCCACCAGGCGGACATTCGTCGCAATATCCCGCAGTTTGATCATGCCATCGCGGGAATAACTGCCCTCTACATAGGGGCGAGGCGTTTCGTGAGCAATGAGTTGGTCAGGACAGGTGCCCTCCGAGGTCAGGGTAGGTAACACATCGAGCTCAATGGTCGTGGCGAGAGCCGTCGAACCAAGACTGGTGAAAACGCTCATGGGTAGGGCCCAGAGGAGCGATCGCTGTAAATGCATGGGTCTCATCTCCTATCGGTAATGGGGGAATAGGTTTATTCAACAGGTTGAGTGCACGGGGTTACGGAAGCACATTAAGCACTGTCAACTTTTACGTTGACGGCCTGATGATGCCAGGGGGGATTTCTAAAATGAGACAAATAGTTGAAACGTGGAGTCGTGGCGATGAAGCCCCCAGTCCTTACGCAAGAAGCGAAACGACTCGAAGCGCTGAGACAGTATCACATTTTAGATACACCCGCAGAGCAAGTCTACGACGACATCACGGCGCTGGCGGCGTTTATCTGCGATGTGCCCATTGCCCTCATCAGCCTGGTCGAAGAGAATCGTCAGTGGTTTAAATCCAAAGTGGGGCTAGCGGTTAGCGAAACCAGCCGGGATGTATCCTTTTGTGCCCACGCGATCGCCCAACCAGACATCTTGATTATTCACGATGCCCTAGCCGATGAGCGCTTTGCCCAAAATCCGCTCGTGACCTGCGCTCCCAACATTCGGTTTTATGCTGGAGCACCGCTCATTACACCATCCGGAGACGCGCTCGGAACGCTCTGTGTCATTGATCATCAGCCGCGAGAATTATCCGCCGTTCAGCTCAAAACACTAGAAGCTTTGGCTCGGCAAGTAGTCATGCAGTTAGAACTACAACGCACCGCAGCACAATTGGCCGACTCTCTACAAAAAATCAAGCTGATGGAGGGATTAATTCCCATCTGCTCGTACTGCAAGGGCGTTCGAAACGATGAGGGCTTTTGGCTCACAGTAGAACAATTTATGGAAGAGCATGGCGACATCAGCTTTACCCATGGCGTTTGTGATGCCTGTATGCGCCAACAATTTCCCGAAGTCGCCGATGTCTTACTCGCCGACCAAGATGGTGGAACCTAAGGCCTAGAGATGAAACTGACCCGCCCTAGACAATTCGGATGTTCTTTGAGCCTCATGCTTTAGGGAAAGATGTCGGTCTCAAAGATGTCCGCTAAGGCTTCCAGTGGTTCCAAAATGTCGTAGAGCTGATTGTAGGTTTCGAGCAGGCGATCGCCCCGGACCATGAGCTCTGGCGTAGGATACGCCTGCATCACTTCTAACAAGGTAATTTCATCATCGTCGGCAGCCGCCGCGATGAGCGCTGATCGCAGAGCTTGGCGACTACCTTCACCCGATGCCGGATGAATGATTTCCCCAATCTGATCGAGCGCCCACTCGCCAGGCAAGGAATTCAGCGCTAGATCCAGTACGGTGAGGTTGACAGAGACAGGATCCGTCAGCGTTGTTTGGACTGACTCGGGCTCTTGATTAGCCAATTTCAGCAGCTCTTGCAGTTGCCCGGAGGGCTCACCCGTTTCAGCCA
>CAZFWL010000610.1:0-2980 GCA_964522775.1 uncultured Halomicronema sp. | reverse complement strand
GGGGACAAGTGCCCTGGCGTTTACGGAGGCGGAATTGCAGGCGGACGGTTCCAACTGGGGCAATGTGTCGGACTTTCTAGTGATTGAAGAAGATGGCAAGCCGATGGCGGCAGCGGCGGGGTACGTGCCCAGCGAGCAGGAGGATTACTGCCCGTTGAAGCTGTCCCGGCTGGACGCGATCGCGCAAATTTTGGGTTGGTCACCGTCCACAACGCAGATGTTTCGCGATCGCTACCTGGGACTGTGGGGCGGTGACTTGCGGCCGTTTTTCCTGACGCCGCAAGCCGATTGGATTATTGAAACGGTGGCGGTGTTGCCCGAGGGGCGCGGTCGCGGGTTGGGTAAGGCGTTGATCAAAGCCCTGCTGGATGAGGGGCGATCGCGGGGGCACGCGTTCGCTGGAATCATGATCATCAATGGCAATGAGGCGGCCCGTCACACCTATGAAGCCGCTGGGTTTAAGCCGTATCTGACTTTTCACAGTGGCTATTTCTCGGAACAGTTCGAGATGGACTTTCCCGGCGTCACTAAGTTTGGCATGCGCCTGAATTAACCATCGGAGTGGATGAATGACGGACAAAACGATTGTGGTGGCAGGGGCGAGCCGGGGCATTGGTCTGGCGGTGGCGGAGCATTTTGTCGATCAATGCGATCGCTTGTTGGCGGTGTCTCGCACCCCAGCTCCGGTCGGCGAATGGATTCAAGCTGACCTGTCGGAGTTGACCGGGGTGCAAACGGTTACTGAGGCGGTGGGTGGCGCCCCGCTGGACACCCTGCTGTACATGGGCGGCACTTGGGAAACCCACGCCTTTACGCCGCAGTATCGCTTTGCCGACTGCACCGATGAAGACATTACCCGCGTGATTGGGGTGAATTTGGTCGCCCCGATTCGGCTGGTGCAGGCGCTACTGCCCGCCTTGCGAAAGTCGGATAATCCCAAAATTGTATTCATGGGGTCGCTGTCGGGGCGGGATAACTTTCCCGGTCGCGAGGTGGCGAACAGTGCGTCGAAGTTTGGCTTACGGGGCGTCGTCCATGCCTTGCGGGAGGTGTTGCGATCGCAGCGCATCGGCGTCACCATCATCAACCCCGGCAATGTCGGCACCCCCGAAGTGCTGCAAGACCTGGCAAATGACGGTTTGAACGGCGGCGAGGCCATGCCCTTGTCAGATTTGCTGAGCATCATTAGTTGCGTGCTGTCGCTATCTCGCGCCACCTGCGTCAAGGAAATTGATGTACCTGCCATGCTGGGGACAGGCGCTTAGAGAGATAGGGCAAAAGTCGACTGGCGGAGGATGCCAAAAACCGCATGGTGATATTCGGGATACGTGCAGTGCTACGAGGAGGGAGGACCTAGTTTAGAGTCGTTATACTGACCAACAGATACGAGGCTTGAAAATCCTCGTGTCGGCGATTCAAGCCCGCCTCCTGGGGGCGTTTCAACCATCGATAGTAACTTCGTTCTGGCGTAAAATCCCTACGGATAGGTAGGTGGTTACATGTCCTCAAAACTTGATTCACAGGATCCGTCAGTGAAAACTGAGTGGGTTCATTGCAACAGCTGCTTAAATTCGACAAAACATTTCATTCTTGCTGAACACGAGAAAAGAGTCGTGGCAGCCCCGTGTGATGAATACGGGCAGCCATGGTGGCATTCACGATATACGTTGTTGGTTTGCTGTGGTTGCGATTCTGCAACTCTACGTAGACGGCTCGATTTTTCCGAATGGGACGACTATGAAGTCGATTTTTATCCTCCTCAAGTATCACGCCATTTGCCTAGCTGGCGTTATGAATTACCCGGTGAGATGATTGGGCTATTGACTGAGATTTACTCGGCCTTGCACGCGGATAACCGCCGTTTAGCTTTGATGGGGGCGAGGACAATAATTGATATATTTGTTGTTGATAAAATAGGAGATATTGGGACATTCAAGCAAAAATTGCAGGCTCTGGTGGATAAAGGATATTTAGCCAGTCAGCAACAAAGTGTGTTAGACGTAGCTCTTGAAGCAGGCCATGCAGCAGCACATCGCGGCTATCAACCAACATCAGAAGTCCTTGATCACGTAATAGATGTAGTAGAAAGTTTATTGCAAACATATGCACTTGAAACAGCAAGTAACTTAGTTAAGAAGAAAATTCCACCTAGGCCTAGATGAGCAACAGCACGGCCAACACTAAACGAGTTGAAACCAAGAGTTTAGAAACCCCTAAAATTTTGATTTTCCAACATAGCATTAGATCGAAGGTGACAGTTAAATCACTGAGCATTATTGCAAGGTGATTTGATGTTGCTCAGCTTTAACGTTTTCCATGCCAACTCAGTTACAAGTGGCTGCAATTACTCAGCCGAAAAGTTTTATAAAAGAGCAACTAATCACATCAAGCTAGAGATTGTACGGTGATTGCTTGAGCGAGAAAATAAAGGTATTTAATGTGTGCCAATTGACTATCCCAGGTCGTTTTTAGTCCAGGCAACTGGGATCGCTAAGATAGAAGAGATCGCTAAGGGAGAAAACAGTTGTGACAACTACCCTGCTGCGTTGGACGATCGCTGACTACCACCGCATGATTGAGGCGGGATTGTTGAGCGATCGCCGCGTTGAGTTACTGAATGGATTGGTGTTAGAAATGGCTCCCGAAGGCCCAGATCATGCGGATCTCTCAACGGGGATGGCGGAGTTTTTCATCACGCGATCGCAGGGGCGCTACCAAGTGAGGGATGCCAAGCCCATCACCATTCCTGCAACCGGAAGCGAGCCTGAGCCTGACATTGCCTTGGTGCGGCGACAAGCATATCGGCAAGGACATCCGACCCCTGAAGACATCTTTTTGATTATTGAGTTTGCCAACTCTTCCCTGGAAAAAGATACCGATGAGAAGCGGCACGCTTACGCGGCTGCCGGGATCGGCGATTATTGGGTCGCTAATCTGAGAGATGGTGAACTGATTGTGTACCGGGAACCCCAGGGCGATG
>CAZFWL010000609.1:0-2982 GCA_964522775.1 uncultured Halomicronema sp. | reverse complement strand
GAGGGTTCGCGACAAACTGGCGTCCACAATCCACACACAGGTGATTTTGTTTGCCACGCCGGTGCCCATTTTTGCGGATATGCTCGGAACCACACTCAGGACATTGCATCGGTTTCTCCTGTCGTTGAACATCCCTCAATTATGCAATACCGGAGCGGGTATCAACACATCATCACTCAGTCAGCTCCTGACTAGCCCAGAGTCGCCTTTGCCCAACAACATTCGCCGAAAATAAACTGAGTCAGCTATTGGCAATTGCGCTATCTCATAATCCTTCCAGTCCCAAAAAGAGAGGATTGGAGATTATGAATAAGCATCACTGATAGACGCAATAACACAAAGCAACGTTGTGAGTAGACTTATAACTCCAGGCGAGTAAGAGGCCCCAACGCCATTGGCAAATCGACAGAGCATCACCACTTAAAAATGACAAGAAAAATTGCTGATTGTCGTTTTTTTCTTCTTCAAATATATTTTTCTGAGAATTCGTAAATAAAGTTGATACTTATCGTAGTCTAATCAAGCCAATGAGAGGGCCTCTAAGCATTAGTCCGGCTTGCAAATCAGGCAAGAGCTGATAAGCTCTGAGAAATAAGATATTAATCCTTAAATCGTTTGTTGTTTTCTGTTGCATGCATAAAAATTGCTAATTTTCACGGGAAATTATGCCTGAAAAACTGATGGTATGATTCCCACAGAAATTGTCTAGTTGCAGGAATCCTATAAGCCAATGACTCAAGTGCCCATTCCACCGATGGTGCTCATTATCCTAGACGGATGGGGATATCGAGAAGACGCTGATGGTAACGCTGTGAACGTCGCAGATACGCCTGTGATGGACAGTCTCTGGCACGCTTATCCTCATACGCTGATGCGGACATCGGGCAAAGATGTTGGTCTGCCAGAAGGGCAGATGGGAAATTCAGAAGTTGGTCACCTAAATATTGGGGCAGGGCGGGTCGTCCCCCAAGAACTCGTAAGAATCTCCGATGCCATTGAAGATGGCAGCATTCAGGAGAACGAAACCATTCTGGAACTGTGTCAAACCGTCCGCTATCGCAACAGCAAACTGCATCTGGTCGGACTGTGTTCTGATGGTGGCGTGCATTCCCACCTCAATCATTTGCTGGGTCTTTTAGAAATGGCAAAGGCCCAGGACATTTCTGAAGTTTGTATCCACGTCATCACGGATGGACGAGATACCAAGCCAACTGATGGCTATCGTTCGGTCCAGGCTATTCAAGACTTTACCGAAAAGCACGGAATTGGCCGCATTGTGACCCTAAGTGGTCGTTACTACGCGATGGATCGCGATCACCGTTGGGATCGCATTCAAAAAGCCTATGACGTGATGGTGACTGACGGCGATGGTGATGGTCGCACGGCGGTTGAGGTCATGCAGGCAGCTTACGCGTCAGAGATTACTGACGAGTTTATGGAGCCAGTACGCATTGCTCCAGGAGCGGTTGAAGCTGGGGATGGAGTACTGTTTTTTAACTTCCGCCCAGACCGAGCGCGGCAGTTGACTCATGCCTTTTTGGATCAAAAATTTGACGGGTTTGAGCGCTCTCGGATTGAGCCACTGAGCTTCGTCACGATGACGCAGTACGATTCGCAATTGACAGCGACCGTGGCTTTCCCTCCCCAAAACCTTAACCGTATTTTGGGTGAGGTCATTGCCGACGAAGGGTTAAAGCAGTTCCGAACGGCAGAAACGGAAAAATATGCCCATGTCACCTACTTCTTTAACGGTGGTTTAGAAGAGCCGTTAGCTGGAGAAGATCGGGAGTTGATCCCGTCTCCGCAGGTAGCGACTTACGACAAAGCCCCTCCCATGTCAGCTTCGCTGGTAACGGATACCGCCCTGGCAGCCATTCAAAAGGGCATTTATTCCCTGATTGTGATCAACTATGCCAATCCGGACATGGTCGGTCACACAGGTAACTTAGATGCGACGGTGACGGCGCTGCAAACGGTAGACACCGAGGTGGGACGTCTGCTGGAGGGCATTAGTCAGGCCGGTGGCACCGCGATCATCACCGCTGACCACGGTAACGCTGAGTACATGTGGGATGAAAACCATAAACCGTGGACGGCCCACACGACCAATCCTGTCCCATTCATTTTGGTCGAAGGGGAAAAACTGAAAATTCCGGGTCATGGTACGGAGGTCGAACTGCGCACCGATGGCCGTTTGTCGGATATTGCACCAACGATTTTGGATATCCTCAATATTCCTCAGCCCAAAGAAATGACCGGCCGCTCGATGCTGCTAAATTCTGAAGTCGACATCAAAGCGAATCGAACCCCGGTGCATGTGGGGCTATAGCAAATACCTAGTTGGGTAAACAGGCACTGCGAGCTAGTATATTGAGAGAAAGTGCTGCCCAGCAGGACAGCAGGTTTTGAGTGTGATTTTTGGCGCGATTATCCTATGGCTGTAGTTTCGATCATTCAAATAATCTGGTGCGTATCGGCAATCGGTTTATCCGTACTAGTGTTGTTGCACAGCCCTAAAGGCGACGGTTTAGGAGCCTTGGGAGGACAAGCGCAACTCTTTACCAGCACGAAAAGCGCTGAAACCACATTAAATCGGGTGACCTGGACATTGACTGCATTATTTATGGGGCTCACGGTGGTTTTGAGTGCCGGTTGGTTAACTCCCGCTGTTGGCTAAAGTTTCCCCTTAGCCCTTATCAGCTACTGATAAATTTGGCCCTGAGAAGTGCACTGCTTCCAGGGCTTATTTTTTGTGTGCTCCAAATAAGCCCCATCGGCAATTTTTAGGTGAGGGTGGCAAGCTATTTATTGCCCGCTTTTGTGGCTAGAGAGATTTCACCGACCTAACGACCAGGCTCCAAAATTCGGATATGACGATAGCCTGTGGGTATTCTGGCTGAGCGGCGAGCTCATCATTGCCCTGGTGTAACGTGAGTTCGACGAGCAGAATTGAGCAAGAAAAAAGCTGAGACTGGATTTGAA